>NZ_JBHYCW010000007.1:0-119774 GCF_051861365.1 Sediminibacterium sp.
GTGTTACTTATTTTCTTCAACGAAAAAATCAGCATACCCTCTTAGATGCATCGAAGCATACAAGAAAAATACCGGTGAAAAATTCATTTTTGTAACCAATATTATTGATTCAACTGCAGCAGAGATTAGTGATATATACAAAAAGCGTTGGGATATAGAAGTCTTCTTCAAGTTTATTAAACAGGTACTCAATTTTGATCATTTAACAAACAGAAGCGAGAACGGCATAAAAGTCATTTTATATGTAACAATGATCGCTGCTATATTATTGGAAGCGTATAAGAAAACCAATAAACTTACCGGATTTAAAATACCTATGCTTCGCCTTGAACAAGAATTAGAAAGAGAGGTTACCAAAAGTATTGTCATTCTTTGTGGTGGTGATCCAAATACCTTTGAGCAGCTTTTTGGGGCTAATCCTCCTTAATCTTCCGAACACCTGTGGTCGCCTGACCAATAACAACATCACAAACTCCCCACTCTCCCACCATCCACCGGTAAATTAATACCATTGATATATCCTGCCGCAGGTGAACATAAAAATACAACAGCCGCTGCAAACTCTTCCGGCTCTCCCAATCTCCCTGCGGGAATCATGGCAATTGTTTTTTCTACGATCGCATCCACAGTGGTACTTGCATCGGATGCTTGTTTTCCAAATAAATAATCGAGTCGATCTGTTTTTGTATAACCGGGTAATACATTGTTGACGGTGATCCCGTATTGTCCGATCTCATTCGCCAATGTCTTGGCCCAATTCGCCACACCTGCTCGTACTGTATTGGAAATACCCAATCCATTGATGGGTTGTTTCACGGCAGTAGATAAAATATTGATGATGCGTCCAAATTTATTTGCTTTCATACCCGGCACCACCAATTGAGCCAATGTATGTGCTGTGAGTAAATGAGCTGTTACTCCTTTTTGCATGTCTTCCAAAGAAGTATTGAGCAATGGACCGGCAGCCGGACCACCGGTATTGTTCACCAGGATATCAATTCTTTTTCCTTTGGCAAGAAAATCGGTAATGAGCTGTTTGATATGCTCGGGATCTCCTGAATCTGCTACAAAATAACCGTGTTGTTGTCCGAGTGAAATATCCAGCGATTGTTTCACCGCTTTCAAATTCTCTTCATTGCGTGCCAGCAGCCATACATTGGCACCCAACATTGCCAGTTCATGTGCCACTGCAGCACCTAGTCCTTGTGAAGCACCGCATACCAGTGCTGTTTTATTGGTCAGATCTAAGTTCATCATCTCATTTTAAAGTGCACGATAATCTTCCCGAACGGGATAAAAAACATCCAATAATTTACAATCCGTGATCGCCAATCCGGAGTGACGAATATTGGATGGAATCACGATCACTTGTCCGGGTGTAAACCGAATCGGCTCACCATCCAATGTCAATTCAAACTCCCCTTCCAATACATGCGCCACTTGCTCATGTGGATGTGCATGTTCTTGCAAAGCAGCTCCTGCTTTTACATCCAGATAAGAGAAAGTCATATTTTCCGTATGAATGAACCGAGCGGAATAACCCGGCACAATTTCTTTAGGACTGATCGTTGCTAAATCAACTAACGGCATAATTCAATGTTATTTTCTGCAAATTACTCAATCCTTCCCTGTTTCTTTGCAGTATGAAAAGTTCGCTCACACTATTTCGAAAAGTTGGTATTGCGGAAGGTATTTCGCTATTGGTATTACTCCTGATTGCCATGCCCCTGAAATATTTCGCAGGAATACCTGAAGCGGTGAAATTTACCGGATGGGTTCATGGCTTATTGTTCATTGCTTATTGCTGGTTGGCATATGTAGTGAAGGAAGAGAAACAATGGCCTTTCCAAATGTTGATCTGGGCTTTTCTGGCTGCTTTTTTCCCATTCGGAACATTTTTGTTGGATAAAAAGATCAAATCCGGTCAATGGATTTGATCAACTGAATGACGGTTTCACCAACTGAGCATCCATCTTAACCTAATTTGGTTTATTTTCGTGGGGTCTATGAAAAAGATAGAATTGGAAATTGTGGCGCTTTCACACAGCATTACCCAAACGCATTCTTATGCGGTAGTATTAGGTGAAGCCAACGGAATGAGAAGACTCCCCATCGTGATCGGTGGTTTTGAGGCACAAGCCATTGCGGTAGCATTGGAAAATATGCAACCCAGCCGTCCACTCACCCATGATCTCATGAAAAATTTCATGAACGCATTCAATGTAGAATTACAGGAGATCATCATCAGCGATCTACAAGAAGGCATTTTCTATTCCAAGCTGGTGTGTTTCACAGAACATGATACCGTTGAAATAGATAGTAGAACCAGCGATGCATTGGCATTGGCTGTTCGTTTCGGATGTCCCATCTATACCTATGAACATATCCTTGAAAATGCTGGTATTCTCATGGAAGATGGTGGTACCGGTAAAAAACAAAAAGCTGAAGCCGTAGGTGTAGAAGAAAGTGGCAGCGGACGTGAAGACCTCAGCAATATGAGCCTAGAAGAATTGCAAACCCTACTCAATGATGTACTTGAACATGAAGATTATATCAGAGCGATTGCGATTAGGGATGAGATGAATAAGAGGAAGTAAGCTATGAGCTGCAAGCTTCTAGCTCCTAGCTACAGGCTGCAAGCTACAAGTAAGTTTAATAAAATACTGACTACTCACTATTCACTATTCACCATTGACAATTCACCATTCACACCTCCCCCATGATCCTTTTCCCTAACGCAAAAATCAATCTCGGTCTTCGGGTGGTGCATAAGCGGGAAGATGGGTATCATGATATTGAAACGGTATTCTATCCGATACATGGACTGAGAGATGCATTGGAGATTGTGCGTGGGACGACGGATACTCCTGTTGACTTCAATATAACAGGACTGCCTGTTCAGGGCGAGACTCATCAAAATCTTTGTGTAAAAGCTTATGCTTTACTGAAACAAGATTTCCCTGCTATTCCCTCCATTCAAATGCACCTACATAAAACCATTCCTATGGGCGCGGGATTGGGCGGCGGTAGTGCTGATGGTGCTTTTACACTACGATTACTGAATCAACAATTTCAATTGGGATTAACGCAAGAGCAATTGATTCAATATGCACTACAATTAGGTAGCGATTGTCCATTCTTTATTTTGAACCAACCCTGTTTTGCTACAGGTAGAGGTGAAATCATGAAGCCATTGTCATTAGATCTCAGTGCCTACCAGTTTGTATTGGTCAATCCCGGTATCCATGTTCCTACCGGTTGGGCTTTCGGACAATTACAACCAGCTATCCCTTCTATCAGTTGTGAACAGATCGTTACACAAGATCCTTCTACTTGGCGCGATCAATTGATCAATGATTTTGAGACATCCGTGATGGATGCTTATCCGAAAATTCGTGAGCTCAAAGATACCTTATACCAACATGGAGCAGTGTATGCATCCATGACAGGTACCGGCAGTACCGTGTATGGTATTTTCAAAAAAGAAACAAAAATTACCCTCTCCTTTCCGGAACACTACTTTGTGTATAGAGATTTAGCTGATTGAGGGGATGAGCTACGAGTGGCAAGCTGCAGGCTGCAGGCCGCAAGATTTTACCGTTAAGAGAAATATGGCAGTTTTAGTTGATGATTACATGTGTGATCAGTTACAACGAGGATGACAGCCTTTCAAAAAACTAACGTTTGTTTTGAATGATTTAGCATACAAATCACACATTATTGAACAATATTTAACCAATGTTGATATTTATTGAATAACTATTTTCTTTTCTACGCTTTTATTGATTAACTTACTGCTGATTGCCTGCCATTCTATTTCCTGAACTTTAATTCGGTTGCACATGCTTGTTTCTAACAACAGCACGGGTCTGTATGACCCCAGCTTCGAACATGATGCTTGTGGCATTGGATTCGTAGCCAACATCAAAGGCAGTAAATCCCATCAGCACATTGCAGATGCATTGACGGTATTGGAAAATATGGAACACCGCGGCGCTTGCGGTTGCGAAAGCAATACAGGTGATGGTGCGGGTATCATGATCCAGATTCCACACGAATTCTTTTTTGATGAATGCATTCGCCAAGGTGCACATCTTCCTGCTTATGGAAAATATGGCGTAGGATTTATCTTCTTTCCTAAAGAACTCAGATTACGCGAGGAGTGTCGCGACATCTTCAATCGCTCTGCAGAAAAACTCGGTCTCGATATTCTTTGCTATCGAAAAGTTCCTGTCAACACAACTGATATCGGTAAAACAGCATTATCCGTAGAACCTTTCATGGAACAAGTATTCATTGCTTGTCCGGATCATTTGACCAATCCGGATGACTTTGAACGAAAATTATTTGTACTGCGTAATTATGCAACGCATACGATCAACAACACCGTTAAGAAAGATGAGATTGGATTTTATCTGGCTTCTCTTTCTCATAAAACCATCGTGTACAAAGGTCAACTCACCAGCACGCAAGTACGTGGCTATTTTCCTGACCTGAATGATAAACGCGTTGTGTCTGCATTCGGACTCGTACACTCCCGTTTTGCAACCAATACATTTCCTTCTTGGAAACTCGCACAACCTTTCCGATACATTGCACACAATGGCGAAATCAATACACTACAAGGAAACCTGAACTGGTTAAGAACAAGTGAGAAAGGATTTACTTCTCCCTATTTCACGAGAGAAGAAATGGATATGCTCTTGCCAATTGTTACCAACGGACAATCAGATTCTGCTTGTTTAGATAACATGATCGAGTTACTCACCCTCACCGGCAGATCCTTACCACATGTGATGATGATGCTGATTCCGGAAGCATGGGATGGTAATGAACAGATGGACCCCATGAAGAAAGCTTTTTATGAATACCATGCTTGTATGATGGAACCTTGGGATGGACCCGCTTCCATTTCCTTTACAGATGGAAAGATCATCGGTGCTACATTGGATAGAAACGGATTACGTCCATCACGCTATTGTGTTACCACGGATGATCGAGTGATCATGGCTTCCGAGACAGGTACACTTCCCATCGATGCTTCACTGATCAAAGAAAAAGGAAGACTACAACCCGGGAAAATGTTTGTAGTAGATATGGAACAAGGTCGAATTATCAGTGATGAAGAATTGAAGCAACAGATCTGTTCTCAAAAACCTTACGGAGAGTGGTTGAACAAGTATAAGATCCGATTGGAGGAACTACCGGAACCCAGGGTAATGTTCACCCATTTAGAACATGATCAAGTATTCAAATATCAGAAAGCATTTGGTTATTCAACAGAAGACTTGGATACAATTATTGCTCCCATGGCACTGGATGGAAAAGAACCGATTGGTTCCATGGGAACCGATACACCATTGGCAGTATTAAGCGAGCAACCACAACACCTCAGCAGCTATTTCAAACAATTGTTTGCACAGGTAACCAATCCACCCATTGATCCCATTCGAGAAAGAATGGTAATGTCACTCGCCACATTTGCAGGAAGCAATGGTAATTTATTAGTTGAAGATCCATTGGCTTGTCATAGTGTAGCGCTCAAACATCCGGTCTTGAATAATTATGAGTTGGAAAAAATCAGAAGTATTGATACCGGCATCTTTCAGGCAAAAACATTACAAACTTATTTCCGTGCAGATGGTAAACCCGGTTCTTTGAAAGCGGGGCTCGACAGAATTTGCAGATACGCTGCAGACGCGGTTGAAGATGGATTTGAGGTATTGATTCTAACAGATAGAGCCATTGACTCTGATCATGCACAGATCCCATCTTTATTGGCAACCGCAGCAGTACATCATCATTTGATACGAAAAGGTTATCGCGGACAGGTGGGTATTATTGTAGAAGCAGGTGATGTTTGGGAAGTACATCATTTTGCTTGTTTGATTGCGTTTGGCGCTACAGCTATCAATCCCTATCTCGCATTATCTTCTATCAGAGATATGAAGTTGAGCCACAAATTACAAACGGACATAGATGCTGATCAGCTCAAGAAAAATTATATCAAAGCAGTAAATGAAGGTTTGCTGAAAGTGTTTTCTAAAATGGGTATTTCCACTTTGCAATCATACCAAGGTGCACAAATTTTTGAGATCATCGGTTTGAATAAAAAAGTGGTGGACACTTATTTCACCGGTGCCACTTCCAGAATTGAAGGTATGGGATTGGATGAGATCGCTAAAGAAACATTAGCGAAACATTTCTTTGCATTTGGTAAAAAAGAAATTCCGGTAGACCGATTACCGGTAGGTGGCATCTATCAATGGAAAAGAAAAGGCGAGTTTCATCTGTTCAACCCACAAACGATTCACTTATTACAACATGCTACGAAAAGCAATGATTACAATACTTTCAAAAAATACTCCAAACTCATCAATGATCAATCAGAGAAAGCATGCACATTACGCAGTTTATTTCAGTTCCGAAAAAATCGTCCATCCATATCCATCGATGAAGTAGAACCCGCTGAGAATATTTATAAAAGGTTTGCAACCGGTGCCATGTCGTTTGGCTCTATTTCTTGGGAAGCACATACTACACTGGCTATCGCCATGAATAGACTCGGTGGCAAAAGTAATACCGGTGAAGGTGGAGAAGATGAGATCAGGTATCAACCATTGCCCAATGGAGATTCGATGCGTTCATCCATCAAGCAAGTAGCTTCAGCAAGATTTGGTGTTACGAGTTTGTATTTAACAGAAGCGGATGAATTACAAATTAAAATGGCACAAGGAGCCAAGCCGGGTGAAGGCGGACAATTACCCGGCCATAAAGTAGACGACTGGATTGGCAAAACCAGACATGCTACACCCGGTGTTGGATTGATCTCTCCCCCACCACATCATGATATTTATTCGATTGAAGATCTGGCGCAATTGATTTTTGATTTGAAGAATGCCAACAGAAAAGCACGCATCAATGTGAAGCTGGTATCCAAAGCAGGCGTGGGAACCATTGCAGCAGGTGTAGCAAAAGCCAAAGCGGACGTGGTATTGATATCAGGTCATGACGGCGGAACAGGCGCTTCTCCCATCAGCTCTATCAAACATGCAGGTTTACCCTGGGAATTGGGATTGGCAGAAACACATCAGACCTTGGTGAAAAATAAATTGAGAAGTCGCATCGTAGTACAGGCTGATGGACAAATGAAAACGGGAAGAGATATTGCAATTGCCACTTTATTAGGCGCTGAAGAATGGGGTGTTGCTACTGCCGCACTCATTGTAGAAGGCTGTATCATGATGCGGAAATGTCATTTGAATACTTGTCCGGTAGGTGTTGCTACGCAAGATCCCGAATTAAGAAAACGATTCGCCGGAGACCCGGATCATGTTGTTCACTTTTTCAAGTTCATTACACAAGAACTGAGAGAGATCATGGCAGAATTAGGTTATAGAACGGTGAATGAAATGGTGGGACAAGTTGATACTCTGGAAATGCGAGAGGGTATCACGCATTGGAAATATGATCAATTGGATTTGTCCGCAGTGCTTTTCAAAGAACCCGAATCATTGTATACAGGATTGTATCAACAAGAAGAACAGGATCATGGATTGAGCAGTGTATTGGACTGGAAATTATTAGCGTTAGCAAAACCGGCTATTGATCAAAAAGAAAAAGTACGTGCCAGTATAGATATTAAAAATACAGATCGAACTGTGGGTACTATTCTTTCCAATGAGATCACAAAAAAATACGGAGCTGCAGGACTTCCGGATGATACGATTCATTTTAGTTTCCAAGGAACAGCCGGACAAAGTTTTGGCGCTTTCAATACCAAAGGCATTACTTTAGAATTGGAAGGAGATGCCAATGATTATTTCGGAAAAGGTTTGAGTGGTGCTACGCTGATTGTGTATCCGGCAAAAGCATCGGCCTTTGTTCCGGAAGAGAATATCATCATTGGTAATGTGGCGTTATATGGAGCTACATCCGGAAAAGCATTCATCAGAGGAAAAGCGGGTGAACGATTTGCCGTGCGAAATTCAGGAGCCGAAGTGGTGGTGGAAGGTGTTGGAGATCATGGTTGCGAATACATGACAGGTGGCAAAGCCATTATATTAGGCAGCACAGGAAGAAATTTTGCAGCAGGCATGAGCGGAGGTATTGCTTACATCTATGATGCGGAAGGTTCATTTGCTGAAAAATGCAATATGGAAATGGTAGCACTCGATCCTTTGGAAGCAGATGATAGTATTTATCTCAAAGAGATGATTACACAACACCACACTTATACCAACAGCACAGTTGCCAGATTTATTTTGGATGACTTCGATCATCAACTCAAAAACTTTGTGAAAGTATTTCCGGGAGATTATAAAAAAGCATTACAAAAGAAAGCAACCGTAACTCAAGGATATTAAACCATTCAAGCATTTTTATGGGAAAACCAACCGGCTTTATAGAATTCGACAGAATCCATCCATCCAAGCGATCGCCGCAAGAGAGAATTGGCGATTATAAAGAATTCGTGGAACGAATGACGGATGATCAATTGAATCAACAATCCGCTCGCTGCATGAACTGTGGCGTTCCCTTTTGTCATAGCGGTTGTCCATTAGGCAATATCATTCCTGAATTCAATGATGCCGTGTACAGACAAAACTGGCATGAAGCCTATGAACTTCTCAGTGCCACCAATAATTTTCCTGAATTCACCGGACGTATTTGTCCGGCTCCTTGTGAGAGTGCCTGTGTATTGGGCATCAACCAAAACCCCGTAGCAATTGAAGAAATAGAGAAACATATCATTGAAACCGCTTTTGAAAAAGGATTTGTACAACCCAGAAAGCCCAATCTAAGAACCGGAAAAAAAGTGGCCGTGGTAGGTTCGGGTCCGGCAGGTTTAGCCGCGGCTGCACAATTGAATTATGCCGGTCATCAGGTGACCGTATTTGAGAGAGATGCATATCCTGGTGGCCTACTGCGTTATGGCATTCCTGATTTTAAGTTAGAGAAATGGGTAGTGGAAAGAAGAGTTGCTTTATTAGTGGAAGAAGGGATTGTTTTCAAGTGTAATGCTCATGTGGGTGTGGATATTAGTATCAATGATCTGTTACGAGAATACCAGGCCATTGTTTTAGCAGGAGGATCAACCATTCCAAGAGATTTGAATATTCCCGGTCGGGAATTAAAAGGTGTGCATTTTGCGATGGATTTTTTGAAGCAGCAAAATCAACGTGTATCGGGTGAGGCGATCAAAACGGAGGATTTACTGGCAACAGACCGACATGTGGTGGTGATTGGCGGAGGAGATACGGGTAGTGACTGTGTAGGCACTTCCAACAGACAAGGTGCTTTATCGATAACTCAATTGGAATTGATGCCCAAGCCACCTGAAAAAAGAACGGCTGCTATGCCATGGCCTACTTATCCCATGGTATTAAAGACTACTTCTTCACATGAAGAGGGAGCGAATAGACAATGGGCAGTGGTGACAAAGGCATTCAAGGGCGATACAAATGGAAACCTTCAATCTATTGTAATAGCAGATCTACAGTGGAAAGCTTCTACCGATATTAAACCGGCAGGATTTGAAGAGATACCGGGTACGGAAAGAGAGATACCCTGTTCATTGGCATTATTGGCCATGGGATTTGTACACCCACAGCATCAAGGATTGATTGCGGAGTTAGGCGTAGAACTGGATGAAAGAGGGAATGTTAGGGCGAATGAAAAACACTATCAGACCAGCATTCCCAAAGTATTTGCTGCGGGCGATATGCGAAGAGGACAATCCTTAGTGGTATGGGCCATTAGTGAAGGAAGGGAATGTGCCAGACGGGTGGATCAGTATTTAATGGGGACATCGGTACTAGAATCTAAGGATCAAAGCTATTTAATTAATACATAATTATTTTATTAATATTTTATTCCAAAAACCTTTCAACGGCGTTTGAAAGGTTTTTTTATGTATAAAATGCACCTGTAACAGTATTTTGATGGTATTATTTCCAAAGTTAAAAACAAATATTAATTACTAAAATGTTAATATTTTATTTAAAATTTATTATTTAATTGAGTATTTTGTTATCAGATTATCAAATTACAATAATCGTAATGTTAAATTTAAAACCCTAGTATGAAAAAAATGACCATTCAGAAGATCGCTCCGTTTGCAGCATTAATAGCTGTAGCACTGGTAGCTTTGTTTATCCCCTCTTTACCGAATTATGCCGATGAGGCCGGAGCCTATAGCGCCGCCGATATTACTTGGATATTGGTTGCTACTGCACTGGTATTTTTAATGACACCCGGTCTGGCCTTCTTTTATGGTGGAATGGTACACCGCAAAAATGTAATCTCTACTATGATCAAAAGTGTGGCAGCGACAGGTGTTGTCAGCATTTTATGGGTTACGGTAGTATATAGCTTATGTTTTGGAGAATCGATCGGCGGCTTTATTGGCAATCCCTCTACACATTTATTCTTCAAAGGAATCAATTCCGGCGCACCCTGGAGTCTGGCGCCTAGCATTCCCATCACCTTATTTGCTTTATTTCAGTTGATGTTTGCCATCATCACGCCCGGTTTGGTGGTAGGCGCTGTTGCAGAACGTATAAAATTCACTTCTTATATCGTTTTCATCGCATTGTTCAGCTTATTGGTATATGCCCCCATTGCACATTGGACCTGGCATCCGGAAGGATTCTTGTTTAAAATGGGCGCACTGGATTTTGCTGGAGGAACAGTGGTACATATTTCAGCAGGTTGTGCAGCGTTGGCCGGCGCCATGGTACTGAAGCGCAGACAGGCCCACGTTGATCAAAAAGAAATTCCACCTGCAAACATTCCTTATGTATTGATTGGGACAGGATTACTTTGGTTTGGCTGGTTCGGTTTCAATGCCGGTTCGGCCTTGGGCGCCAATGCGCTGGCGGTTTCTGCATTTGCTACTACCAATACTGCTGCCGCTGCTGCTGGATTATCATGGATGTTCTTTGATGTATTAAGAGGTAAAAAACCTTCCGTACTCGGATTTTGTATCGGTGCTGTGGTTGGACTGGTAGCCATTACACCCGGTGCCGGATTTGTAGCTATCCCCCAATCTATTTTCATTGGTGTGCTTTCTGCCATCATTTCTAATATTGCCGTGTATTATAAATCCAAATCTAAACTGGATGATACTTTGGATGTATTCCCTTGTCATGGTATAGGTGGCATAGTAGGTATGCTACTCACCGGCATTTTTGCCACTAAAACTGTGAACAGTGCAGGAGCAGATGGTTTGTTTTATGGTAATGCTGCTTTCTTTTTCACACAAATAAAAGCACTGGGAATTGTGGTAGTGTACAGTTTTGTGATGTCTTTTGGCATCTTCAAATTCATCAATTTCATACTGCCCTTACGTGTTAGCTCTGAAGAAGAATTATTGGGATTGGATGCTACACAACACAATGAAAAATATGTGCAAGGCACTTTATTGGTAGAAGAAAATGGCTACTTGAAAGAAAGTATGCTCGCCGACTAATTCATGCATCATACTGCAAAAAATGCTGACCCATTGATTGCAGTATGTTCTCTCCATCGATTTGCTAAAGAAAATAAGGTACAGCCATATGATAAACCTCTGACCAGGTTTACCGACTGTACCTATTTGTTAATTATAAAACCAATGCAATGTTACGCAAAATTTTAACCCTTTCAACAGCAGTATGCGCCTGCCTTTCAGTAAACGCACAATCAGACTCTTCCAAAAAAGCAAGCACCGTTCTATCGGGTTCCATTGACGCCTACTACCGGTACAGCTTTTCTGATGCACCCACAAAAACCAATAACTTTACCAGCTTTACCAACTCTCAAAACTCTTTTGAGTTGGGCATGGCTTCCTTCAGGGTAGATCACTCTTTAGGAAAAGTATCTGCCGTTGCAGATATTGGTTTTGGCAGAAGAGCACAGGAATTTTCTTACAATGATGCCGGATCACTCGCCGCCATTAAACAAATGTACCTGAGCTATGCAGTCACCGATCACTTCAAATTAACCATGGGCAAATGGGCAACCCATATTGGGTATGAATTGGTGGATGCACCCGGCAACAGAAACTACAGCATGTCGTATGGCTTCTCCTATGGTCCATTCTTTCATACCGGCGTAAAAGCTGATATTTCTTTGGGCGGAAAAACTGCCATGATGATTGGAGTGGCCAATCCAACAGATCAATCTACCACTACTACATCTGCAAAATTTATTTTAGCACAGTTCAGTACCGCTTCTAAAGATGATAAGGTAAAAGGCTACTTGAATTTTCAGGGAGGAAATGGCATTACACAGTACAACATGGTGATCACAGGAGCCCTATCTGATCAATTGGGTATTGCTTATGATGGTAGTATGCAATGTCTCAAATCCGCCGGACAATCAGCCAATTGGAAAAGTCATGCCCTCTATTTTAATTATGACCCTGTTTCATCCTTAGGTTTTACACTACGGCAAGATTATTTCGATGATAGATCTGTTTCTCCAATTGGTATTGGTGGAAAAATTTATGCTACTACATTATCAGCCAATATCAAGAATCAAAATTTGACCATCATTCCTGAGTTCAGAATGGATAATTCAGCAAGTGATGTGTTTTTTAAAGGAGCTTCCAGTACAAAAACAAAAAGTACCATGGCATTCTTAATTGCAGCTGTCTATAAATTTTAGAAAACAACCTACATGCACAAAGAGGCTGTATCAAAAGTCTGATGCAGCCTCTTCTTATTCAACCCAATATCAGTTTCTATATTTTATTGTCTACATCCTCTCCTTCTTTTACTATAGACCATAGTCCATGGTCCATGGTCCATGGTCCATGGTCCATGGTCCATGGTCTATGGACTATTGACCATAAACTATAAGCTCCCCTCTTCATTTATCCCATTATTTGCTTAAGTTCGATAGATGAATCCGCTGATCAGACTGCTTCAGTTGTTATACTGCGTTTATGCTTTTATTCTTTTTGTCGTCATCATGTTGGGTGTTTTTCCATTCGTCATGCTAGCGCTTTTGTTTGGAAAACTTACCGGAGGTAATCTCATTTACAAACTGTGCATGATCTGGGCTAAAGTCTGGTATTTTTTGATTGGAGTTTCACATCAAGAAATTTATGAGTACCCGCATGATCCTACCAAACAATACATTTTTGTTGCCAACCATATCTCCTATATGGATATTCCGCCACTGGTTTTAATTGCACATCAACCCATCCGAATATTAGGCAAGTATGAAATGGTTAAAGTACCTGTATTTGGTTGGATCTATAGAGCTGCCGTGGTATTGGTTGATAGAAAAAATGCAGGGACCAGATCCAAGAGTGTACGTGCTTTGAAATCGGCATTGAGACATGGTATTTCCATCTTTATTTTTCCGGAAGGCACTTTCAATATGGGACCTAGCCCATTAAAAGATTTTTTTGATGGCGCATTTCGTATTGCCATTGAAACTGAAACGCCGATTAAACCGGTTTTACTGGTAGATACATTGGAGCGTTTACATTACAACAGTATTTTCTCATTGACTCCCGGTAAAAGCAGAGTGGTTTTTTTGAATGAAATTCCTGTGGAAGGTTTAACTATGCAAGACATCCCTTTGCTTAAAGAAAAAGTATATGATATCATGGATGCAGGTCTGCGCAGATATAGAGCATACCCAACAGCATAAGCCTTATTTTTGATCAAATTAGTAGTTGTGTACGCAGAGATCATCATACCACTTGCCTTACCGCTCAATTATACTTGGGCAATTCCGCCTGCTTTGCAGGATAAGGTACAACCGGGCATTCGGGTGGAAGTGATGTTGGGGAAGAGTAAAAAATATGCTGGCATTATCAAAAGACTTCACTATAACAAGCCGGAAGCTTTTGATCCGAGAGATATTATCAATATTCTGGATCATGAACCCATCATTTATCCGGAACAATTACGCTTCTGGGAGTGGATGGCGAACTATTATATGTGCAGTGAAGGTGAGATCATGCAAGCTGCCATTCCTACTAATCTCAAATTATCCAGTGAAAGTATCCTGGTTTGGAATGAAGAGCGCAGCATCGATTTCAGCGACTTATCTGACAGTGAATATATTGTTGCCGAAGCTTTAGAATTAAAAAAAGAGCTTCGCCTGAATGAAGTACAGGAATTATTGGATGTAGCAAACGTATATCCTGTTATCAAAAAACTGATCGATAAAGAAGTTTGTTATGTATGGGAAGAATTGAAAGAGAAATATAAAGAGAAGAAACAGACCTACATCTTTTTACACCCTACTTATAAAAATGAAGAAAACCTGGCAGCATTACTCAACGGCTGGACAAAAGCACCTAAGCAAATGGAATTGTTATTGGCTTTTCTGCATTTGCAAAGAACAGAGGGTGAAGTTTTGCAACAAGAGTTACTAAAAAAATCTACTGCTACTGCAGCTCAACTAAAGGGTTTGATTGATAAAGGTATTCTTCTTTCTGAAAAAAGAAGTAGTGACAGAATATCTTATGGCACTCCAGAAGTGAATATCCAGTTCACCCTCTCACCTGCTCAGGAAAAAGCGTTATCAGAAATTCATTCCCAGTTCGAAGAGAAATCTGTTTGTTTATTACATGGCGTTACCGCGAGTGGTAAAACACAGATTTACACAAAGCTTATCGAAGAAAAAATCAAAGAAGGCAAACAGGTTTTATATATGTTGCCGGAAATTGCTTTGACTGCGCAGATCATCAGAAGATTACAGGAATACTTTGGGGGATATATCGCTATTTATCATTCCAAATTCAATGCGAATGAACGGGTTGAAATCTGGAATAAAGTAAAAAATGGAGAGATCAAAATTGTGCTTGGCGCAAGATCTTCACTGTTCCTGCCGTTCAAAAATCTTTCCTTGATCATTGCAGATGAAGAGCATGATGGTTCCTATAAACAGCAAGACCCTGCACCTCGTTATCATGCGAGAGATGCTGCCATCTATTATGCCCATCTGTTTCAAGCCAAAGTTTTATTGGGGAGTGCTACACCTTCTGTAGAAAGTTATTTCAACTGTCTGCAAAACAAATACGGACTTGTACAATTGACAGAACGTTTTGGAGATGCACAATTACCAGATATCACATTGATCGATGTTAAAAAATTTCAGCAAAAAAAAGCTAAAGTTGCATTTACAGAGCCACTTTTGGAAGCTATTCGCCAATCGCTTGACCAACAAAAACAGGTCATTCTTTTTCAAAATCGTAGAGGATATGCTCCTTATCAGATTTGCAATACCTGTGGCTGGATTCCCCAGTGCAAGAACTGTGATGTAACACTCACCTATCATAAATTTCAGAATAAACTCACCTGCCATTACTGTGGAACCCATTATCTGGTCATACAAACCTGTGCGGCTTGTGGAAGTCATGACTTCACACAGAAAAATTTTGGTACAGAACAGATAGAAGAACTATTAAACGAGTTTTTCCCTGATGCCAGAATTGCTAGAATGGATTATGACAGTGTAAGAGGAAAACATGATCATGATGCACTGATCAAACTGTTTGAACAACAAAGACTGGATATATTAGTGGGTACACAAATGGTGGTGAAAGGTTTAGACTTTGACCATGTAAATCTTGTAGGTATTATTGATGCAGATGGGATATTGGGATTCACAGATTTCAGGGTCAATGAAAAAGCCTATCAGTTAATGGAACAAGTGAGTGGTAGAGCCGGCAGAAAAGATCAATTGGGTAAAGTATTGATACAGGTAAGCAATACGCGTCATCCTGTACTGGCATTCGTGCAACAACATCAGTATGAAGCTTTGTATCAGTATGAAATAGAGAATAGGAAACAATTCGGATATCCGCCCTTCAGCAGATTGATTCAACTTACATTCAAGCACAAAGAGAAACAGCTGGCAGAAGAAGCTGCACATATACTGATACAAGGAATGGCCGGCAGCTTTTTAAAGGAAATGAGCGGACCGGCTCAACCCGTAGTGGATAGAATTAGAAACCAATATCTTTGGGAAGTGTTGATTAAATTACCCAAAGATGTACAAAAGATCCAGCAGTGTAAGCGTGAGATCATGCAGCAGATCGTCATCATACAATCGAATAAAAGGTATAAAGCGGTAAGGGTCGTCTTGAATGTAGATCCATTATAGCTAGGAAAAGTAATGCTTATGTATCATGGAACATTGTTTACACCTGATCGATCACTCAAGGCTTTTAATAGTTTTGGGATAGATGTTCATGCTCGTTTATTCGCATCATTCAACAGCATGGAAGCGCTTTTAGAAATGCTGGAGCACTATAATGAACTTCCATACATGCCATTACTCATATTGGGCGGGGGAAGCAATATTCTATTTACCAGAGATGTGGATGGCTTGGTGCTGAAGAATGACCTCAAGGGATTTGAATTGATTGATGAGGATAAGGATTACTTCTACGTAAAAGCCATGGCCGGTGAAAACTGGCATCAGTTTGTGATGTATTGTATTGAAAAAGGGTATGCCGGTTTAGAGAACCTGAGTTTAATACCCGGCAGTGTGGGTGCTTCTCCTATGCAAAATATAGGGGCATATGGCGTTGAGATTAAGGATGTTTTTCACTCATTAGAAGCCTGGCATATCAATGAAAAGCATAAAGAGATCTTTTATCTCAAAGACTGTGAATTTGGTTATCGGGAAAGTGTATTCAAAGAGAAATATCGTAACCGATTTATCATTACCAGTGTTACCTATCGATTGAAAAAAGTACCTGAATTTCATACTTCATACGGAGCAATCAATCAAGAGCTGGAGAAAATGCAGATCAAAGAATTAAATATCAAAGCAGTTTCGGATGCCGTTATTCGTATCAGACAATCAAAATTGCCTGACCCGGATACATTAGGCAATGCCGGAAGTTTCTTTAAAAATCCTATCATATCCCTAAATAGATTTAAAACCTTGGAAGAAAAATTTCCACTGATAGTGGGTCATGCAGTGAGCGAACAGAAAGTAAAAATTGCTGCAGCCTGGTTAATAGAACAATGTGGTTGGAAAGGATTTCGAAAAGGAGATGTAGGATGTCATGAAAAACAACCTTTGGTATTGGTGAATTATGGTCATGCAACAGGCGCTGATGTTTTCAAACTATCCACAGATATCATGCAATCTGTTTTTGAAAAATTTGGCATTCACTTAGAGAGAGAAGTCAATATTGTTTAGTTCTTTAAGATTCACGCTCTTCATCATCACACTAAAGAAAAAGCTCCGAACATGTTCGGAGCTTTTTCTCTAGAAACATTTACTTGTTCCTTGCAACTTCATTCTTGTCACTTCTTAATAATATTTGAGCTTCATTTCAACTCTTCTGTTCAAAGTACGACCGGCAGCTGTTTTATTATCAGCAACAGGCTTAGATGAACCATATCCTTCTGAACTAAGTCTTGAAGCGTCAATGCCTTTACTAACAATGTAATCATAAACTGATTTAGCACGGTTCTGACTTAATGGAATATTCACTTTATCAGTTCCGGTATTATCTGTATGACCTTCGATGTCTAATTTTAAAGCAGCATCTTCTTTTAAAATAGCAACCACTTCATCCAAAGACTTGAATGATTTTGTCTGCAATTTTGCACTACCGGTAACAAAGAATACATTCTTTGCACTAGCTGTTACTTTCTTTACAACTTCTTCTTTAATGGCAGGACAACCATTGTTTTCTCTTACACCAGGTACAGTTGGGCATTTATCTTCTTCATCATTGATCCCATCTTTATCTGTATCCGGCACAGGACAACCTTGATAACGAGCAACACCGGCAACTGTTGGACACTTATCTTCTTCATCATTGATACCGTCCTTGTCTGTATCGGGTATTGGACAACCGTCATATTTAGCCAAACCTTTTACGGTAGGACATTTATCATTGTCGTCATTGATACCATCACCATCTGTATCGGGAACAGGACAACCATCGTATTTGGCAACACCGGCAACAGTAGGACATTTATCCTTACTATCGAGTATACCATCACCATCTGTGTCCTTCTCAACTACTGGTGGAGGTGGCGGAGGAGTTACTTTCACGGGCTCCTTTTTATCGGTCAATGGAGAAGTCAATCCGATTGAGTAAGCCAAATTATTAACTGCTAAATTGGAAATAGCTGATCTATGAACGAATTGTGTATGGAGAAAAGTCTCCTGACCCAAATTGAATTGCAATCCCATACCCGCAGGTGCATAGGCTGCAAAATAGGTACCGGTATACATAGAAGCACCCAGACCAAAACTTAAGTAAGGCACTACTGTATACTTATCTGTCAATAATTTGATGTTTGCAGCTGCGTCTATTTCAAGAAGAAACTTACTGTTGGTAGATTGTGCAACTCCTGCTCTACGGTAAAAAGGATATCTTACGAATGATCCGGAAAGGGTTGCTTGAAAATCAACGTACTCGGTCAATCCCTGGAAATATTGAATATTCAATCCCGGATCCATTCTGTTAAATGGAGTCCATTGTTTATTAGAAATAACAGATGACAATGAAGTTCTACTGATAGCATCAGAAGTGTACATGTCTTTCAAAACAAAACTAATCCCTAATGAGGGTCTTTTTTTATAGCTATTCGGAGCGGTCTGGGCGAACGCTGCGAATACCAAACAACTGGCTATCAGGGAAAAAAGAAGTTTCTTCATAACAGTTTTTTATTGATTGGCACAAAAATACATGGTGAAACTGATTTTCCGAAAATTAAGATAACTTTAAGTTATTCCGAACTTATTCCCACTCAATTCTTAGCTATAGGTACAATTGGCTGAACCGAAACTTTAACCAACCCTCTTTGAATGAAATCCAGTTGTTTTGCTGCATTGCGAGTCAAATCAATCACCCTCCCCTTCTTTTTCATACGAGGGTGCATCCGGTCTGTAATCAGCACTATTACGCTTTTGTTATTTCTTAAATTGGTAACCATAACAAGGGTGTTTAACTTAAAATGATTACTGGCTCCGGTCATACCGGCGTTTCTAAAAATGGTTCCTGTAGCCGTTTTTCTACCTTCAAATTTAGAACTGTAATAACTGGCTACCCCTTTGATCAGTTTACCTTGAGGCATTAAGGAATCTCCTAACAGGTCTTCTCCAATACCAACCCGAATCGAGTCTTTATAAAACACAAGACTATCACCCCCGGTTTTCAGAGATGGAATCGTGTCTTGAACAGGGATAGTGTCTGCATGAGACGCCCCAACAGAGGCCATTGGCTTTCCGGAGGGAATCAAAAAATACAAAGCACCAATAATGTATAGTAATAGTTTCATGATGTTAATTGCCGTACCATCTTCCACCTACACGAGTAATATTACTCATCCTTGCCCCCAAATACAAATGAGGATATGCACATACGGTCATGCCCATTAACCAAACACCATGCCAGAAATGAAAAAATGATTCAATTATTAATTCAAACAAAAAATTTCAAATAATTGATAGTCAATTATTTATTACACATTATAATCAAGAGATTAAAATTGACTGAATAAAAGTGCAGTTGACAAAAGCAGCGGTATATCATCACTCTCGATACTTATCCGTCTTTTCATTTGAAGTCATATCAGCTCCGGAACGAAGCTGCAACTGTACCTGTAATACCCACTCAGGGCATTTTTGGGTAAAAAGAAAGTTATTAATATTATTAATAAGCTCCGTAACTGATTTATAATCAGACTCGATTGAGGTAGAAAAAGGCCCTACTTCATAGGGCAGCCCTGAAGCCTTAATAATGGCAATCACGTCATCGATCCATTCATAAGGGTGCTTAGCTCCCGAAACGATCGGCACCAATTGCAAAGACGCACTAATGATATAGTTATGATTATCCATGAACCGGAATTATATCTACCACCGCATCCAAATTCAATACCCCATGAATATGTGGAAAAACCTCATTAATTGACCCAGCCAACTCAAAAATAACAGGTCTGTCCACTTTCTGGCGATCAATAATAAGCTTTACCAAGCCTGTCTGACCCTGATAATAACGCTCCAATACACCCGCTACCTGATCCTCAGTACTACAATGAATAAAGCCTTCTACAGCCAGACTGTCAGCTTCATAGAATCCAACCGACTTGGCTTTCTCCCATTTATCAGCCGTTGTAATATGATAAATAAATTCTGATTGAATATTCACAATTAATTGATATTTAATTATTTATAAAATTTTATTGATTTTTTGCTCTAGGAGCATGAGGTCTGCAAGTACTACCGCTGTCACAGCTTCCAACACCACCGGAACCCTGAGTGCGATACATAGATCATGTCTACCTTTTACCGAAAGCGTATCTAACTGTTCTGTTTCCCTATTCCAGGTAGTCTGCTCCTTGGGTGTTGAAGATGTAGGCTTAACCGCCACCCGAAAAACCAATTCATTTCCGTTGGTGATTCCCCCCACCACTCCACCTGCATGGTTTGAGTCGGTTTTACCGGTAGCATCCAGTATGGGGTCATTATGATCAGATCCAAACATTTTTGCCGCTGAAAATCCTGCCCCAAATTCTATTCCCTTTATCGCCGGAATAGAAAATACAGCGTGAGCCAGTACAGATTCCACTGAATCAAAAAAATGTTCTCCTAGCCCAACTGGCAATCCACTCACCCTACATTCCACAATGCCTCCAATACTATCTTTTTGGTCAATGGCCTTTTGTAACCCTTTTTCTATATCCGATTCTCCTCCTATTTCCAGAATATGGGCAACCGGTATGGCTGCTTGCAATAATTTTTTCGCGATCACACCTGCTGCCACCAATCCAACCGTTAAACGACCACTGAAATGTCCCCCACCTCTATAATCTTCATAACCGCCATACTTCACACCGGCTGTAAAATCTGCATGTCCAGGACGCGGAATCGCTTTTTGCTTCTCATAGTCACCACTACGGGTATTCTTATTGTCAAATAGAATAGTGATGGGCGCCCCGGTTGTTTTTCCATTGAAAACGCCTGTTTTGATCAAAGGGATATCATCCTCTTTTCGCGGTGTCGTTCCTTTTTGAGTGCCGCCTTTTCTTCTTTCCAGATCTTTTTCAAAATCGATTACGGCTATGGGTAATCCGGCCGGACAACCATCAATGATCACCCCAACACATTCGCCATGCGATTCTCCAATGATGTGGATTCTGAATATACGTCCGATCGAGTTCACAGTCTTTTGATTTATAATTTGACAATATCAGCACCTAATTGCTGGAGATGATCATAAAAATCCGGATAGGATTTATTAATAGCATCTGCATCTGTTATGATCACTTCTCCTTCTGCACACAAGCCAGCTACCGCACAAGCCATAGCAATACGATGATCATGATGTGAATGAACCTTTGCCATTTTGATCCCCGTTCCTCCTTTAATGACCATCAGATCATCTTGCAAGCCGATTTCAATCCCCAATTTACCAAACTCTTCCTGTAAGGTAATCCCTCTGTCACTTTCTTTATGAGAAAGTCTGCTTACACCTTCAATAACGGTAGTTCCTTCACAATAAGCTGCTAAAGCTACGAGCGGAGGAAACAGATCCGGACAATCCGTTGCGTTAAAATGAAATGCTTTTAAGGGTAAAGGTGAAATATCGATATAAGCATCGGTGATGGACATGCGACAACCGGTATCCATCAATGCTTGCAATATAGCTTTATCTGCCTGGGTTGAAAATACATCTAAACCCGTAACCCGAATAGGTCCGGCAATGGCACCAGCTACTAATAAAAAAGCTGCTCCGCTCCAATCACCTTCCACTTGATATTTGAGTAGCCCCTCTTTCGACGAAGTCGTTCCATGAAAATGGAAATATTCATGATTTTCATGTGTTACTTTCCACCCAAAATCAGCCATCACCGCTAATGTCAAATCGATATAGGGCTTACTCTTTAAATCTTTCACTTGAATGGTAATACCATCAGCACCCGCAGCTGCATAAGCCATGAGTAATCCAGTAAGGAACTGAGAACTCAATGATCCATCTACTTCAATATTCGCCGGACGTAAAGGTCCTTGTAACTGTAGCGGCACTTTACCCTCGTTTGACTTGATTTGAACTTGCAATGCAGGTAGTATCTCATCAAAAAAATACATCGGACGGTTGACCAAACTACCCGTTCCATGAATGGTGAGTGGTTTTTCACTTAGCGCTGCAATGGGTGTAAACATTCTGATACCCAAACCACTTTCGCCACAACTGATTTCAGCATCAATGGGTGATAGTCCATTTGAAGTAATATGCAAATCTCCTTCATCAGTATAACGAATTGTAGCCCCCAACTTTTGAATCACATCAATGGCTGCTAAATCATCATTACTTTTTCCGGGGTTGATAATCAAAGTCTCTCCCTTACGCAACAAAGCTGCTGCACAGGCTCTTTGCATACTACTCTTTCCAGCAGCTGCCCGAATAGTTCCCTGGATCGTGGATGGATTTATTTTTACCTGAGTAGACATACTATCATGCATCATCGCAGCATGCTGCGGTATGATTAAAACTGTTTGAAAATTTCTTTGAGTTGTATGATCAGTAAGGGTTGCACCACCGCTTTACCTGTTTTTTCAAGAAGGATATAATGAATACTTACATCATCCTTTTTTTTGTCTTTTTGCAACACCTTAAAAGCTTTTTTTGCATCAAAATCGACAAATGTGGGTAAGCCATAATTGGCTAACAAATTCACCACCGCGTCTGTATCCTTAAAGCCTTTCAATTGTTGAGAGATCATTGTTGCATAAGTCATTCCAATGCTGATGGCCTGACCGTGACTTAACTCATACATATTCTCGATAGCATGTCCGAGTGTATGTCCGAAATTCAATAATTTTCTTTCTCCTTGTTCTCGCTCATCAGACAATACCACTTTTGTTTTCAGCATGACATTTCGCTCTATCAATTTTTTCAATAATGATAGATCTTTTTTATAATCGCTTAATCGATACTGTTGCAACTCTTTGAACATGGCTGCATCTTTGACACAGGCATGTTTAATAATCTCTGCAAAACCATTCTGCCATTCAGCTACCGGAAGTGTTTTTAAAAAACTATAATCATACAAAAGGAAAGAAGGTTGACGAATCAATCCTACCATATTTTTATAAACGCCCACATCAATTCCATTTTTTCCTCCGATCGCAGCATCTACCATCGCCAATAAGCTGGTGGGTACATACCCTACATCAATGCCACGCATAAATATTCCGGCTACATACCCTGAAATATCTGTGATGACACCGCCTCCTACACCTACCAAGATTGTTTTACGATCTGCTCCCATCTCTATCAGTTGATCAATGATCATATCAACTGTTTGCTGCACTTTATATGCTTCTCCCGGCTTCAGAACGATGGTATTCCATCCTTTGAATTTCTTTAGATGTGCTGAGAAAACATGCTCATCCGTGATCAATACTACTTTTTCTTTATCCACCATTTTCTGCAAATGATCGAATGATGCATCAAAGTAATAGTGTACGGTCTTACCCGGAAATGGTACAGCTTTTTTCTTCATAACCACTATGCATTCATGATCTTGTTCTGATGATTGATACTTTCCATGTGTACCGCATCAAAATATTTGGTGATGAACTCGCGACTCAATCCCAATTGCTCTCCTTTTGCAAAAGCTCTATCGAGAATAGCATTCCAACGATTGGTTTGTAAGATCGTGATATTATTATCCTTTTTATATTGTCCGATTTTATCTGCCACTTTCATCCTTTGTCCAAGCAGTTGCAACAATTCATCATCCAGTTGATTGATCTGCTGACGCATTTTTTCCATGGCAGCATGCAATTCTTCAGAACTGATATCTTCCTTACGCCAGATGATAGAACTGATCATTTCACCCAGTCGCTCCGGAGTTACTTGTTGCTTCGCATCACTCCAAGCATTATCAGGATCGATATGACTTTCAATAATCAACCCATCAAAATCAAGATCGATTGCTTTTTGTGCCACATCCATGAGAATATCTCTTCGTCCACAGATATGTGAAGGATCATTGATCAACAGCATATCGGGATTACGTCTCTTCATTTCAATGGCGAGATGCCACATAGGTGCATTGCGATATTCTGTATTACCATACGAACTAAATCCGCGATGGATCAATCCAATGTTTTTGATACCGGCTTTTGCTACACGCTCTACCGCACCAATCCATAATTCCAGATCAGGATTGATGGGGTTTTTGATGAGCACCGGCACATCTACACCTTTCAATGCATCTGCTACTTCCTGAACACTAAAAGGGTTTACCGTCGTTCGCGCCCCGATCCATAGCACGTCTACATCAAAATGCAGTGCATCTTCCACCTGCTTACCCGTTGCTACTTCTACCGCAACCGGCAATCCGGATGCTTTACGTGCTTGTTGCAACCAAGGCAATCCCTTGGTACCAATGCCTTCAAAACTACCCGGACGAGTACGTGGTTTCCAAATACCTGCACGCAGAATATCTACTTTACCGGTTGCTGCCAGTCTGGTAGCCGTTTGAATAACCTGCTCTTCGGTCTCGGCACTGCACGGACCGGAAATGATCAGTGGGCGCTTCTGCAATAAAGCATCCACATTTGTCTTTTGTTCGATTGCTTGCTCCATATAATTTTTTGATCTATGATTTTTGATTTCTTGATTTTTGATTTATGAACAAATCATAAAATCAAAAATCAAGAAATCAAAGATTTACTCTTCTCCCTTCCTAGGTTTTCTTGCTCCTCCTGAATCTGCATCATTCATTCTGATTCTTCTTCCTTTGTAATTCTTTCCATCCAATGCACGGATCATTTGATTGGCTGCGCCTTTTTCAATTTCTACCCAGCTATTCATGTCTTTCATATCGATCTTACCCAACACATCCTTTTTCAAATCACTCATATCGAGAATGAACTGCAGGAAACTTGCTTTATAAAAACCATCTTTGGTACCAAGGTTTACAAACAAACGGCTATAACCTCCTCCGCGTTTATATTCTTTACGATTATCTCCTTTACCTGCATCTCTGCGTCTGCCTTGGTCTGGCGCATCATTGTATTCTCTTCTGTTTCTTTCACGGAAATTCAGGTCTTCTGCATTTTCATAATATTTCAGAAAACGATCAAACTCCATAGCTGCAACACGCTTCAATACATCTTCTTTGCTCACTTCTGCGAACTTTTCAGCCAACATTGGAACATAGGTTTCATAATCACCATGACTGATATCTGCCGATAACAATTTATCCATGAAATGGAAGAACTGTTTACGACATACATCTTTTCCGCTTGGGATATCCAGCTTATGGAATTTAGAATTATTGATTCTTTCGATCTGTTTCAATCGATACATTTCTTTGCTATGTACGATGGAAATACAAATACCAACATTACCTGCACGACCCGTTCTTCCGCTTCTATGTGTGTATACTTCCACATCATCGGGCAACTCATAATTGATAACGTGTGTGATACCTTGTACATCGATGCCTCTCGCCGCCACATCTGTAGCTATCAACAGTTGTAAACTCTTATCCCTGAACTGCCCCATTACTTTGTCTCTTTGTCCTTGGGTCAGATCACCATGTAAGGCATCAATATCATATCCTTCGCGTGTTAATCGCTCAGAGATTTCTTGTGCATCAATTTTAGTTCTGGTAAAAATGATGCCATAGATACCCGGATTGAAATCGATGATGCGTTTCAAGGTCTCATAGCGATGATGAGAACTGGTTACATAATATTGGTGATCGATGCTCTTATTGGCCGTGTTAACCTTTCCTACTGTTACTTCAGCAGGATCTTTCATGTAACGCTTACTCACTTTTCTGATCTCAGGTGGCATGGTTGCACTAAAAAGCCATGTACTTTCACGCTGAGGAGTATTTTTTAGGATGAATTCGATATCATCCTGAAAACCCATGTTCAGCATTTCATCTGCTTCATCTAATACTACATACTTGATCTCCTCCAAATTGATTGCCTTTCTTTCGATCAGATCAATCAATCTACCCGGTGTTGCTACTACAATCTGTGTTCCTCTTTTCAAATCGCGTATCTGTAATCCGATGGATGCGCCACCATAAACAGCTACTACTGAAACTCCAGTCATGTATTTCTTAAACAGTTCTAACTCTTTTACAATTTGTAAACAGAGTTCGCGGGTTGGACAAACAACCAGCGCCTGTGGGTGTTTTGCCTTTGCGTCAATTACGTGCAATAAGGGTAATCCAAATGCTGCCGTTTTACCTGTTCCTGTTTGAGCGAGCCCAATAAAATCTTTCGTACCACTCAGTAGTACGGGTATCGCTTGTTCTTGTATTGCGGTTGGGTTCACATACCCCAACTCATTCGTTGCCTGAATCAATCTTGCATCGATTCCCAACGCTTCAAATGTCGTCATGTATAAAAAATTTGTGCAAAGTTACCTAATATAGGGGGCTTTGCGGGTTTTATTTGGGTTGGTTGATGGTCCATAGTCCATAGTCCATAGTAAAAAACATCATTGTTCTTCCATGGACTATGGACCATGGACTATCGACCACTCCTTATCTCAAAATCCGCTTAATCCCATTCGCATTCTCAATCAACTCCTGTAAATAGTCATAATTCTCCTTTTCCAGACAGGCTTTGAATTTCCTGAGTTGGGCGATGTGTTCATTGAGTACATCTAGCACATTATCACGGTTTTGCATGAAAATGGGTACCCACATGGCAGGATTACTCTTTGCCAATCGTACGGTACTCTCAAAACCACCACTGGCCAGTTCAAAAATGGCATCTTCTTCTCTTTCCTTCTCCAATACAGTATTGGCCAGCGCAAATGAAGTGATATGTGAAATATGACTCACATATGCCACATGTACATCATGATCATCAGCTTTCATATACAGAATATGCATGCCCAATGTCTTATATAGCTCTTCCACTTTCTGCACTGCATCTTCGTCACTCTCTTCTTTAGAGCAGATCACTGTGGCTTTATTGGCAAATGCAGCCCTCACGGCAGCATCCGGTCCGCTGTATTCTGTTCCCCACATGGGGTGTGTGGCAACGAATCGACCTCGCTTTGGATGATGAGCCACTGATTCACAGATTATTTTTTTGGTGGAACCTACATCCATGACCACCTGATGGGTGATCTGATCTAATATCTGTGGCAACATATCTTCGGCAGCATTGATCGGCGTTGATAAGATGATCAGATCTGATTTTGCGATGGCAGTTGATAAATCTGTTATTTCATCCACCAGCTGCAACTCCAATGCACGTGCCGCATGGATCGGGTTATTGTCAACACCTATGACATGTGTGACCCATCCCTTCTCTCGCAATGTCAATGACAGTGACCCACCTATCAATCCGGTACCTATAATCGTTATTTTCATCTTATAATTGGGTTTGAATTCTGTGAATGGCTTCTTCAAATTTCTCTATGCTTCCGCAAAGGCTGACACGGATATATTTTTCTCCCGCTTCCCCAAAAATACCACCGGGCGTAATAAAGACATCAGCTCCGTATAATACTCGGTCACTCAATTCATAACCATCTTTCAACGAATCAGGAACCGCAGCCCATACAAACATCCCCACTTGGTCTTTTGAAAAACGACAGTTCAATTGTGTCAGCAACTCAAATACTTTTTCACGTCTGGCTGCATATATTGCATTGACCTCATCATACCAATCTTTTCCCAACTCCAATGCTTTTGCCGCCGCCAATTGAACAGGCAAGAACATGCCACTATCCATATTACTTTTGAAACGTAACACTTCATCAATTCTTTCTTTCGCAGCGCATAACATGCCTACTCTCCATCCAGCCATATTTGCACTTTTGCTGAGTGAGTTCAGTTCAAGCACCACTTCTTTTGCGCCAGGAACACTTAATAAACTGGATGGATGATCATTCAGAATAAAACTATAAGGGTTATCATGACAAATCAAGATGTTATGCTGTTTGGCAAATGCAATCAATGACGCATAAAAATCAGCAGCAGGTATTTGTCCGGTAGGCATATGCGGATAATTCACCCACATCAATTTTACTTTCGAAAGATCCCTTTGAGCAAGTGCCTCCAGATCAGGTTGCCATTGATGTGCTTCTGATAACTGGTAGGTAATAGGTGTACCCCCTGCCAGTTTCACTGCACTGCTGTATGTGGGATAACCCGGATCGGGTATCAAAGCTTCATCATCATTATCCAAATAGGTCATACAAATATGCATGATGCCTTCTTTGCTACCGATCAATGGCAATACCTCTGTATCCGGATTCAATTCTACGCCATACCATTTTTGATACCATTGACTGATGGCGTTGCGCAGTATGGGAGAACCTTTATAACTCTGGTACGCATGAACATGATCTTTTGCTGCAGTGTCTTGCAACACACGAATGACTTCTGGATGCGGCGGTAAATCCGGGCTGCCAATACCTAGGTTCAGGATATCTTTACCTTCTTTGTTCAGTGATTCAATTTCTCTCAACTTCTGAGAGAAATAATATTCACCAATCCCATCTAATCTACTAGCTGTTTTTATTTCCATCATTATCCTTTAATAAGTTTCCCTTTTGTATACACACCAAAAATTTTGACATTATTGGTTAAAGACTCAATAGACATGAGTACTTGATTGAATTGTTTTTGATGTTCAAATTCCATGTCTGCATAAAAACCATATTTAAAGTGACTACCTGGTATGGGCATACTTTGCAGTTTGCTGAGATTGATTCCACCTGCCGCAATTTTGGTGAGTACTTTGGACAATGCACCTTTATCATGACTGGTTTGGAAGTATACCGAAGCTTTATTGGCATGTGCATCTGCTTCAAAAGTGCCTGCTCTTTTCAATACCAGAAAACGGGTGATATTGTTCTTCATAGTATGGATATCAGGAGCAATAATTTCCAATTGAAACAACTCTGCTGCCAATTTGCTGGCAATAGCTGCTGTATGTTTACTTCTATGTTGGTGCAATAATTTTGCACTTAAAGCGGTATCTTCTGTTTCTACCAATTTCCATGGATATTGTTCCAGATAATCCAAACATTGAAGAATGGCCATCGGATGGCTATGCACTTCCTTGATATCTTCCAATCGAACACCCGGATTCACCAATAAATTTTGACTGATGGAGAGATAAATCTCTCCTACTACTTTGAGTTTACTTTTTTGTAAGAGATTATAGTTCGGAAGAATACTTCCTGCGATGGAATTTTCAATCGCCATTACAGCACCTGCTGATCGTTTCGCATCTCCTGCAATCTGTATCAGTTCACGAAAACTGGCACAGGGAATGACGGCAACAGTTTTACCGAAAAAAGAACGAGCGGCTACCTGATGGAAGCTGCCTTCATAGCCTTGTATGGCGATACCGTTATTTGTCTTTGCTGTTATGATTCCCTGTTTAGTCATTTTCGTTATTAGTCAAAAAAAATCCCGACCAATTGGCCGGGACTGTATGTTGATTGTTGTTGTTCGCTTAAGCTTTAACAAATACTACCCGGCTCCTTTGATTAAAGAAGTAATAAAAGAAAAAATAAAACCAGGTATTGTTTGTTGTTGTGTTCATTGAATCAAATATAGAACATGAAAACATATGAAACATCAATCCTGAAAAAAATATTTAGCTAACAAACCTTAGTTTCCCGATAAGTATTTTATCCTAGGATAAAATACTTATCGGGATGACGATCGTCGATAAAATGTAAAATCATTCTATTCGAGGTAATACCGCCTAAAAATTCGTTCTTCCCAATCTACAAAACGACCCGTCACTCTTCGTCACGTTCCGATCTCCGATCGGAACGTGACGAAGAAAAAAAGCCCCTCCGTGGAAACGGAGCGGCCTCTAACGATTGCTTGCCATATGAAAAACTCTTTCGAGAACCCTATCGGCCGGCAAGCGGGCGCTTCATGATCTTCATCACGGGTTCTGCGTTCAAATTAATGAGCAGCTGGAGCAGCAGCAGCAGAGCTGTCTGTAGTAGCAGCAGCGCTATCAGGAGTAGCTGTAGCAGTGCTATCAGTTGTTACAGGAGCAACAGCAGTTGAATCAGTTGCAGCTTCTTTGTTTTCAGCGTTACCGCAAGCAGCGAATACGCCCAGTGCCAGAACGAATAATAATTTTTTCATTGTGTGGTTTTTTTTGAGTGATTTTAAGGTTAATACCCGGTTATGATGAAAGGTAACCCGGGGTAACACGTTTTTTTCAAAAAAATATTTTAGGTTTATTTTGGGTTACTTTTACCCTCTACACCGTATTAAAAGAACAATAGTGAAAGCCGATACCAACGAGCAAGCATTACTGAAAGGACTGGCCAATAACGATTCCAAGGCAATTGAAACCATCTATAAAGATAATTTCAATACCATTCAGGCTTTCATATTGAACAACAATGGTTCTTATGACGACGCCAGGGATATTTTTCAGGAAGCTATGATTGCGCTGTATGAAAAAGCACAAAGCGAATCATTTGTCTTAACCTGTCAAATTAAAACCTATGTATATTCCATATGCAGGCGTTTATGGCTTAAACGATTACAACAACTGGGAAGATATTCGAATCAAGTGGATAGCCTGGAAGAGACTATCCCGGTGGAGGAAGATCTCGAAAACCATGAAAAGCGAAACGCCGCTTTCGCCATCATGGATAGGGCAATGAATAGTTTGGGTGAACCCTGTAAAAGTTTATTGGAAGGGTATTACCTGAAAAAAATGGGGATGCAGGAATTGGCACGCGAATTTGGTTATACCAATGCCGATAATGCCAAAAACCAGAAGTATAAATGTTTAATGCGCTTAAAGAAATTGTTCTTTACGCAATATAATATCGGAGAATAAGTACCATGGATGACATTTTATTATTAGAAGCCATCGAAAGATACCTCAGCGGCGACATGAGCGCTGAAGAGCGTACTTATTTTGAGACGCTTCGTAAAAATACCCCTGAAATAGACCAGATGGTGGTAGAACACAACATGTTCCTCCATCAAATGGATATGTATTCAGCCCATCGTAACCTGAAACATGGTTTACATGAAGCTCACCAGCACTTGCTGGATCGTGGAGACATCAATGAAGGTGGAGACATCAGTACACGCGGCAAAGTGATTCAACTTTGGAATAAATACAAACGTGTAACAGCCATCGCTGCCAGTGTTGGTGGTGTGATCGCGCTGTTCATTAGTGGATTGGTGATGTATTTTGCACCTTCTGTCAATGGTAATCAATTACAACAACTGAGCAATGATATTGCTGTCATCAAAAAGAATCAGCAAGTTCAAGGGAATTTGATCAATGAGGTAAAAAGTAAACTACCTGAGGGTGTTCGCTTTGTAAGTGGCGGCTCCGGATTTTTGATCGATCCTAAAGGATTCATTATTACCAATGCCCACGTTTTGAAAGGCTCTGGCGCCATTGTTGTGAATAATAAAGGAAAAGAATTCAATGCTGATATCGTCCATATCGATCAGGATAAAGACTTGGCTATATTAAAGGTTACAGACAAAGAATTTATTCCACGTAAGAGCCTTCCTTATGGTATCCGAAAATCTGCTTCTGATTTGGGAGAAGAAATTTATACCCTGGGATATCCCCGTAATGAAATCGTCTACGGAATGGGCTATCTAAGTGCCCGTAGCGGTTTTGATGGCGACTCTCTCTCCTATCAATTACAAATGAGTGCAAACCCGGGTAACTCCGGCGCACCGGTTCTCAATAAAAATGGAGAGATTATAGGCGTGCTGAGTACCAGACAATCTTCAGCGGAAGGGGTTGTATTTGCTGTAAAATCTAAAAATATTTTTGGTCTGGTTGATTCTTTCAGAAAATCAGATACTGCAGAAAAAATCAAGCTTCCTTCTAAATCCAGCATCAAAGGCACACAACGCAAACAGCAGATTGCTGAAGTAGAGGAATGTGTGTTTTACGTGAAGGCGTTTGCGAAGTAGTTGATGGCTGATGGCTGATGGCTGATGGCTGATGGCTGATGGCTGATGGCTGATGGCTGAATACAACAAAGCGGCGAACATTTTTATTGTGTTCGCCGCTTTATTTTTTACAATAATTTCAAATCATAAATCAGAGATCCGACATCAGAAATCCTACATCTGCCATCCACCATTATTTCCAAAGACTACTTGGATATTCTCCCGCAGCCACCAAGGCATTAATGCTAGCTTGTACCCCAGGAGCGTCTTCCTTATAAGTAACCCCAAACCATTGAGAAGAGGTTGGGATCACTTTTACTACTCCTTTACCGGATTGAACAAAATGTTTGGTTACCGTTGGGATATAAAATTCTGATTTCAATTCTTGTCCTTGCTTTTCCAAAAAATCATTGAATAGACTTTCTGCCAGACCAATAAATCCGGGTGCGAAACAGAGATAGTTCATACTAACCAGGCTATTCTCCGGCAATACTGTTAATTGATCATTTTCTTCGTATACAATATCCCCTTCAGGTCTTGCGAAAATCTTTGTACGTTCATTGATATCGGTTAAATTACCGGCTGCATCCACATCACAAACACCCCTACTCACGGTTCCATTGTCGCTTAAAGTATTGCGCAACTGATAACCAATGATGCAGTAAGTCTGTTCATTACATTGTGTCGTTAAAAAGGTATAGGCTTTTGCAAATGCATCTTTCCCATAAAAATCATCTGCATTGATCACTGCAAATGGTTCATTTACCTTTCCCTTACAACATAATACAGCATGCCCTGTACCCCATGGCTTGGTTCTATCGGCAGGAACCGCATATCCATTGGTAAAAGCTGATAAATGTTGGTATACATAATCAGTAGCGATTCTTCCTTTCAACTTGGGTTCGAATATGGCTTTGAACTGTTCTGCGAATTCTTCTCGGATTATAAAAACAACTTTTCCAAATCCTGCACGGATAGCGTCATAAATTGAATAATCCATGATAGTTTCGCCATCGGGACCAAAAGACTGGATCTGTTTCATACTTCCATATCGGCTGGCCATCCCTGCGGCTAAAATGACTAATGTAGGTTTCATAATATCCTTTTGAGAGCAACGAAACTAAAACTTTCAGCAGTACCAAAAGAACAGATGTTGATAAATATTCAAAATATTCATATTCAATCAGTCAAAACGCTTTCCAATCAAGATGTTCATACTGATATACTGAGATTGGATCTGATACATCCCGTGATCAGTGGTAACAAATGGTTTAAACTTAAATATTACCTCGATGAAGCTATAACAGCCAAAGCTTGCAAACTAGCAAGCTTTGGCGGCGCCTATTCTAACCATATCATTGCTTTGGCTTTGACCGGAAAAGAAGCCGGCATCCCTACGATCGGTTTTATTCGTGGAGATGCAGATACAGCGTTGTCTCCAACACTAAAAGAAGCCGTAAGCTATGGCATGGAACTGCAATTCATCAACAGGAGTGATTATCGAGATAAGCAACTAATACAGGATTCCTATCATCAGTCGGGATGGTATTGGATTCCTGAAGGTGGATATGGTTTATTAGGGGCAAAAGGTGCAGCCGATATTTTAAACATACATGATACTAGCAGCTATACCCATATCATTTGTGCGCTAGGTACAGGTACAATGATGGCCGGACTCAACATGAGCGCAGAACCCTCACAGGAAATCATAGGCATCAGTGTACTTAGAAATCATTTCAGCATCAAGGAGGAAATAGAACAGATCATTAGTCAAATGCCTGAAAAGAAATCAAATTTCCAATGCTTACATGGATATGATTGGGGTGGATATGCTAAACATTCAGCTGAACTTTTAAATTTTATGCAACAGTTCTGGTGGGCTGAAAAAATACCTACCGATTTTGTCTACACTGCTAAAATGATCTATGCAGTACATGATTTGATAGAAAAGGGATTTTTCACAACAGGCAGCCGATTACTACTGATCCATAGTGGTGGATTACAAGGTAACAGATCCCTTTCACCACAGATCCTTCCTTTTTAATCAATCCACTGCCTTTATATTTGCTATCATGAATGGAAAAAATTTGCTGATCCTTGTATGGATACTGATGACGAACCAAGCTTTATCACAGAGAGCATTACCCGGCTTTACAGTGAGAGAGATTGGCAAAGGAAAAGTAAGTATCAGTTGGATCAATCCATATCCATCCTGTAATCAATTGGCAGTACAACGCTCTACTGATGGGGTTAATTTTGGTACTATTTTTTCTACTCAATCACCTGAACTGCCCGCAAATGGATACATTGATCAAAAACTTCCATCGGCCCCACGTATTTATTACCGCATTTTTTATGTTTTGAAAGGGGGCAACTATTTTTTTACTGATATCAAATCACCCGGACAAGAATCCAACACTATTAGTACAGACATTCCCAGTGATAATGTCGATGCGCGCATTGACATATCTAAAACAGAGATTAAAAAAGATAGTCTCACCACTACTCCTACAGAAAAATACATTCAAATTTATAAAAGAGGACAACCTGCATTTCAATTATCAACCACTGCCTATCGAAACTTCCGTGACTCTTTGATTAAGTTCACGCAAGACTCCTTATCTGTACTCAAACCGGGTGAGATCAATTGGAATCCTTTTATTCCAAAACCGAAAGAGTATGTAAGCGTATTTGTAAAAGATACTTTATTGGTACAAATCGAACTGCCATTTTACAAGCGTTTCAAGGATTCTGTGACCAATACAACAAAAGATACGATTTATCAGATCACTACTTTCCGAGCTGAGCTGCATCGCTTTGTACCCAAACAAGTATGGAAACCTTCTAAATTTATTTATACTAAATCATCCGGCTACCTGAATATATCTGTGCCGGAAAAAGACTTTCAGCAATACAGAATTGTATTCTTTGATTTGGAAGGAAAAGAGTTGTTCAGGATCAATCAATTAAAAGAACATGAGTTGATCATGGATAAAGCCAATTTTAAAAGGAGTGGGTGGTACGATTTTGAACTTTATAAAAACAATGAACTGATTGAAAAAAATAAATTTTTTCTGCAGAAAGATTAATCCTCTATCAATACAATATCAAATACTTTTTCAAAGTTCTTTTTCACCAATATCTTCACTTCTTCAAAAGGTATAGTATATCCTAATTCCTTTTCTAATGAAGTTACTTGCTTACCTACAATTCCACAGGGCACAATATGATCAAAGTAGCGGAGGTCGGTATTTACATTGAATGCAAAACCATGCATGGTAATCCATCTACTGCATTTAATACCCATGGCACAGATCTTTCTTTCTTTTCCGGGAATATCCGGATCTAGCCAAACACCTGTTTCTCCCTTGCTCCTATCGCCTTGTAATCCATAATGTGCCAGTGTTAGGATCATCACTTCTTCCAGACTTCGTAAATACCATCCAAGATCGGTTTTAAATTGTTCCAGATCTAGGATCGGATATCCAACGATTTGTCCTGGGCCATGAAAAGTAATATCGCCTCCGCGATTAATATGAAAATAGTCAATGCCTCTCTCCTGCATTTCTTGTTCTGAAATCAAAATATGTTCAGTTTTTCCACTTTTACCAAGGGTGTATACCGGTGAGTGTTCCACTAATAAAAGATGGTGGGGTATTGTATTGTTGGTCAGGCGACCAACAATGGCGGTATCCGTTTTCTGGTTGTCCATGTTGGCGGACTGATCAACATGCCCCATCATTCTTGCAGCCGACTTCATATCCACCTTCTCTTTAAGCATGGCTTCCTGCTCATCCCAAACCGATTGATAAGACCTGAATCCCAAATCCCTGAATAGTACTGACTGCATCTTGCAAAATTAGTATGGAAAGCGGATATCCTTTCATTTTAAATGCGCTTGGATGGTTTCTGCTATTTTTGCAGGATGCAGGAAGATTTGGATCTCCAGCCTGAAGAAGGCACTGAGGAACTTTATGAACGAAAGACTTTTAAAGTAGACAAAGGTCAGGAACCTTTACGCATTGACAAATGGGTACAGGGACGTATTGAAGGTGCTACCCGTAACAAAGTTCAAAAAGGTATTGACGCCGGTTTTTTGACCGTTAATGGACAGGTTGTTAAAAGCAATTATAAGATCAAGCCGGGTGATGAGATTGTGTTGATGAGTCTCATCAATCCTGAACATACCGAACTGAAACCTGAAAATATTCCCTTGAATATCGTGTATGAGGATGATGCAGTGATGGTACTCAACAAACCGGCGAATATGGTGGTACATCCCGGCATCGGCAACTTTACAGGCACGATGTTGAATGGTGTTGCCTATCATTTCCTGCAACAAAATCCGAATCTAGACGAAGAATCATTGCCACGTTTTGGATTGGTACATCGAATTGATAAAAATACTACCGGATTGATTGTATTGGCAAAAACCGGTGATGCGGCCGCTCATTTAGCCAAACAATTTTTCAATCATACCGTGAATAGAAAATATGTGGCATTGGTATGGGGTGATGTACAAGAAGACAATGGAACAATTGAAGCGCATATTGCCCGTCATCGTCAGCATCGTAAAATGTTTGATGCCTATCCGGAAGGAGAAATCGGGAAACATGCTATCACACATTATAAAGTACTCGAGCGATTCAATTATGTGTCATTAGTAGAATGTGTTTTAGAAACCGGACGTACACATCAAATTCGTGTGCACATGAAGCATATTGGACATACACTCTTTAATGATTGGGAATATGGAGGCGATAAAATTTTAAAGGGCACCATCTACACCAAATACAAGCAATTTGTAGATAACTGTTTTGATATTTGTCCACGCTGTGCTTTACATGCGCAGACGCTTGGATTTATTCATCCCGTAACCAAACAACCCATGCATTTTGAAGCCCCACTACCGGATGATATGCAGAAAGTCATTGAAAAATGGAGGAATTATATTCAACATAGGAAAACGGAGGAATAAAGAATAAGAAACAAGAAATAGGAAACAGGGAATGAGCAAGTAAATGATTTTTGTTCCCTTTTACCAATCTCCGTGAAACTCTGCGACACTGTGGTTAAAAATGCCAATCAATAAACCACGTAGTTACACAGAGATTGTAATATGAAAAGCTCTTCTATTGTTGCTTGTTCCTATATATTTGTAATCTAAATCGATTTTTATGTCTATCGACATCCGTCATAACTGGACCAAAGAAGAAATTTACGATATCTACAACATGCCCTTGCTCGAACTGGTATTTCGAGCAGCGGAATTACATAGAAAGTATAATGATACTGCGGAAGTACAGGTATGTACCCTATTGAGTATTAAAACAGGGGGCTGTAGTGAAGACTGCGCTTATTGTCCACAAGCTGCCCGTTACAATACCGGTATTGATATTCAAGCCCTCATGAAAAAAGATGAGGTATTGGCATATGCCCAGAAAGCAAAAGAAGCAGGGTCTACTCGTTTTTGCATGGGTGCTGCTTGGCGTGAAGTGAGAGATAATCGTGATTTTGATCGTGTATTGGATATGGTGAAAGGTGTGAATGAAATGGGAATGGAAGTATGTTGTACACTGGGTATGCTAACGGAAGACCAGGCTCAAAAACTGGCAGATGCGGGATTGTATGCTTATAACCACAATTTAGATACGAGTAAAGAACATTATGGTGAAATCATCACTACGCGTACCTATGAAGACCGATTAGAAACTTTGGAAAACGTACGTAAAGCCGGTGTTACCGTTTGTTGTGGTGGTATCATAGGATTGGGTGAAACACATGAAGATCGAATAGGTATGTTGCATACATTGGCCACCATGCCTGAACATCCTGAAAGTGTACCTATCAATTCATTGGTAGCCATTCCGGGAACTCCTTTAGAGCATAATTCCAAAGTAGATGTATGGGATATGGTTCGCATGATTGCCACTGCGAGAATACTGATGCCTAAGACCATGGTACGTTTAAGTGCAGGCAGAACAGAGATGAGTGTTGCTGATCAAGCGCTGTGTTTTATGGCAGGTGCTAATTCCATTTTTGCCGGTGATAAATTATTGACCACTCCTAACCCATCGTTTGACGAAGACAATCAAATGTTCCAATTACTGGGTTTGAAACCGAGAAAAGCATTTAAAGAAGAGAGTAAGCAGTATTTGCATGAGATGATAGCATCGTAGAATATCAGTAGCGAAGCCTTTTATTGATTAAAGAATTTTGTAAACGCTGATTCGTAGTCTACAAAATCAACACGACGAAATCCTTTTTCCGGTGAATAGAAATAAAGTTGCCATGACTCTCCATTCTGTTCAAGGTTATACTTCATGACCTTACCTTCCGCATTTTTATAATGAAGCGAATTGACTCCTGAAAAAGTATACTTGACCACATTTTTATCGGAAAAGAATCCCGTCATTGCGTTTGCATAGAATACATAGTCACCCTGTACGATTTGGAAATTGGATTCTCCGAGTTTTTGTTGAAGACTATCTAATTGCAATTGAGTGGGCTGAATAATGATCGTAGAGTTGGTATAGATGACATCACCGGGATCTTCTTTAACTACTTGACTACTCACCACTACATGCTCCTGCTGATTGGCACAACCTATTAACAGAAAAGAAAACAATACCGTTATTTTCAATTTAGAAATAAAAGCTTTCATAAGTATTACAGTTTATAAATCACAGCCTGATATGGAGCGAGATGAATGGTTTCGTTTGTAATGACAGGATTTGTACTAAGATTGGACAAAAGTATTTGTGCTTTTTGCAAGCCGAATCCCGGATTGAGCAATTTTGTTTCTTTAGAAAAATTTAGCACGATCAGTAATTTTTCACCATCACTTTCTCTTGTGTATGCATATATATCAGGATTATTTTTATCCAACAAAGTATATTTTCCATACACCAATGAAGCGATATGATCTTTTCGCAATTGAACCAGTTTTTTAAAGTAGTTCAAGCAGCTGTTGGGGTCTTTTTCTTGTAGAGCAACATTAATATCGACATGATTTGCATTGACTTTAATCCATGGTGTTCCTGTTGTAAATCCTGCATTTTTACTGTTATCCCACTGAAAAGGGGTTCTTCCATTATCTCTGCTGGATGCTTGTATTTTTTTAAGATAAGCAGCCAGGTCACCCTTTGTCAATTGTAAACGTTTGTATTCATTCAGGGTTTGTACATCTCTGAATTCATGGATACTTGTAAATCCGGCATTGGTCATACCTAACTCATCACCATTGTAGATATACGGCGTACCTCGCATGGTCATGATAAACGTATTGAGCATAGACGTAGATGCAGAACGATATGCCGGATCATCATTCCCAAATCTGCTGACCATTCTGGCTTGATCATGATTGCCAAGAAAAATTGACAACCAGCCTTTTTCCGCAAAAGCACTATCCCATCTGGAGAATACTTCTTTAAAAACCAAAAGACTATACCCTTCCGGCTTGGCAATATCTACTCCTTCAAATGCATAAGCCATATGTAATTCCTTTCTATCTGCATCTACAAGCTGATGCGCATCCTCAAATGAGTTACCTGCACCTTCGGCAACACTGAGTACTTTATATTTACTAAATACTTTTTCATTCATCTCTTTCAGATAACCATGCAGGTTGCCTTGCATGGCGTAATACTTGGTAAAATTCTTCTCATAGCCTTCCGGAAAAGCGGGATAACTGGTATCCTTGGCTGCAAACTGAAAAGCATCCAATCTAAATCCATCAATTCCCTTTTCAGCCCAAAATTTCATGATGTCATATACTTCTTCACGCAGTTTTGGATTTTCCCAATTGAGGTCGGGTTGTTTACGAGAGAAATAGTGGAGATAATAAGCATTGGTAAGAGAATCATACATCCATGCATCATGATTCACATCAAATAAACTATAACGATATGGCGGCTTCCCTCTTTCGGCATTCCACCAGTGATAATAATTTCGATAAGGATTTTCTCGAGAAGTTCTACTTTGCTTAAACCATTCATGTTCATCACTGCTATGATTCACTACCAGATCCATGATCAACTTTATGTTACGATTGTGCAGCCCTTTTAATAATTGATCAAAATCATCCATGGTACCGAAATCTTTCATGATATTTTGATAGTCACTAACATCATAGCCATTATCGTCGTTTGGAGAACTATAAATCGGATTGAGCCATACAGCAGTGATTCCTAAGCCTTGCAGATAATCTAATCGAGAAATGATACCTTTTAAATCGCCAACTCCATCCCCATCACTATCTTGAAAACTACGGGGATACAATTGATAAATGATTTCTTCTTTCCACCATTGAGCCCCTTCACTATTTTCTGTTGTATCAGCAGTTTTGTCGGTTTTACATCCTACTACCATACTTACTATAAAAATTACATGAAAAATTGCAGATGCTAAAGTGCGCATAAGTCTAGATTAAATGATTTATTGTAAGTTACTTATTTCTTAGTTCAATACTTTATCTTGTTATCAGATGTTGAACCGGTTAAAAAAGACCATACCCCTGAGCCTATTTGACCAACTGGCTTTTCGTTGGCAACAAATCCAATATGGATATGCAAATTTTCAATACCAAAGAAAACATCCAAGAATAGCTTTCCCGGATGACTATACACTATATGAATCCTACCTTCTGGATTATCAAAAATTTATCGAAGACGGCAAGTTGACTACCCATGAAATATGGGAGTCTGTACAACAGTATTTACCCAAGTCACCTACGATACTTGATTGGGGATGCGGACCTTCCAGAATCACCAGACATCTGCAAAAATTCACTCCATCAGTCAATATTCATGCCTCTGATCCAAATATTGATACCATTGTATGGAATCAAAAGAACATACCGGGTATTCATTTCAAAGTTCAGGAGACATATCCTCCACTCCCATTTAAAGAAACTTATTTCGATCTGATCATTGGGTTTTCTGTACTTACGCATATCGCCAGTGATGATCAACAAAAATGGATGAATGAATTGAATCGAATTGCAAAACCCAATGGCATTATTTGGATCACCACGCATGGAAATCATTTCATCAAAAAGCTATCCAAACAACAGCAACAACAAATCCAATCAGAAGGAATATACAATACTCCTTTCTCTAAAAAAGGACACAGAATGATGTCTACCTATCACTTACCTGAAAAATTAAAGACGACATTAGCAGAAAAATTTGAGATACTTGAATACTGGGATGGGGAACTGCATCCAAAAAAAGCAGGCAAACAAGATTTATGGATATTGAGGAAAAAGAAAGTTTGATTTTTGATCTTTGATTTCTTGATTTGGAGTAAATATTAAATCAAGAAATCAAAGATCAAAAAAACAAACTTCAAAAATCAGACATTACTTCTTCTTCGCGAGCTTACGGAGTTCATCGAGTTTGGCGATATACAGGCTACGACCATGTGTACCCACAATAACTTCGCCGTCTCTTGGATGCACTACTACATCATGTACGGGAACACTGCTAGGCATACCTTTATTCCACAGCATAGAACTCTTTCCGCCATCAACACTTACATACAAACCTCCATCGGTTCCTACATAAATGATATTCCCATCTTCCGTATCTTCTTTCACCACATTTACAGGCTCTGCAGGTAAATCAGTCATGATTGGTCTCCATGTAGTACCATAATCATCACTCACATACACATAAGCTGTGAAGTGATCATTACGATATCCATTCAATGAAACATATACACGCGACTCACTAAATGCACTAGCGGTCACACGACTCACATACAAGCCTTTGGGTAATTTTTTATTGATCAGCGTCCAGGTATTGCCCCCATCTTTAGACACTTGAATATTACCATCATCAGACCCAACATAAATCAAACCAAAACGAAGAGGACTTTCAATCATCGTGGTTAAAGTACCAAATGGAACATCCCCTTGTTTAGGATTGGTGGTCAAATCAGCACTCATAGTCACTAAACTATCACCACGATTCATGCTGCGGTGAAACTTGTTACTACCATAATAGAATACATCCTGATTATGGCGACTGAGTAAGATAGGTGTCTGCCAATTGTAACGCAAAGCTGTTTCACCCAAGTCTCTTGCCGGACGAACACTTCTTCTTTCTCTTGTACCAATTGTTTGTCTGCTGTAAGCTCCAAATTGAGAACCGCTGTACACTGTTTTATTATCTCTCCAATCAACTTGCACCTGCATACCATCACCACCACCAATGGAAGTATAAGGATTATGACCACTATCATACCAGTCATAGTTTTCTCTGGTAATGCCGGCTCCAAACCAAGTGCCATTATCCTGCAAGCCACCGTATACGTTGTATGGATGAGCCATATCTACTGCAATATTGTAGAATTGTCCAACAGGAGGCGTATTGGCTTTGAACCAATGTTCTCCATTATCATACGTGATATTACAACCTCCATCATTACCATTGATGATATGACTATCGCGTTTAGGATTGATCCATACATAGTGGTGATCAGAGTGCACGTTTTCTTTTCCGATTTGCTTAAAAGTAGCACCGCCATCTGTGCTCATCAATAAACCAACACCGGTCAGAATGATTTTTTTATCATCCACCGGACTCACCCATACTTTACCAAAATAATATCCATAAGTGCTGTAGAGGTTTGGAATGGCATCTTTATGTGTCATTTTCCAGCTAGTACCGCCATCATCGCTACGGTATAATTGTGCACCATAGATAGGTGTTTCAAATAAAGCAGTATTGGCATCATATAAATAATCCCAAATGGCTGTTGGAGCAAGGGTGCCATTGTTCACTGCTTCTTTCAGAGATGCAGCAGTATATTTCTGCGGTATTCCATTTCTCGGTGAACGAATGAATGCATTCAGCTTGTTATCATTCAATGCGAGGAATTGATCTTTTGTGAGCTCTTTAAAATCGGCTAAAACATAACGACTGGTATCGCCTTGGTTTTGTCTGGCATTGGCTGGCTGACGGAAATTATTATCTACGACCGCAAAAATGGTAGATGGATTGGAAGGATATACCATCAATCCAATTCTTCCCACACCATCACCAAAAGGAAATCCGGAACCTTCTTTTGACATCAATTGCCAATTCTCACCACCATCTGTACTTTTGTAGATACCGCTGGTTTTACCCCCTTCTTCAAAATTGGAAGCCGAACGTGTACGATACCACATAGCTGCAAACAATTCATTCGGATTCTTTGGATTGATATCGATATCAACAGCACCTGTAGTATTGTCTACATACAAAGTCTGTTTCCAGTTTTTGCCACCATCGGTTGTTTTGTATACCCCTCTTTCTTTATTGGGAGAATACAAATGTCCAAGTACGGCCACCCATGCAGTATTCACATCAGTAGGATGCAATTTGATCTCTCCAATGTGGTGGCTTTCAGGAAGTCCGAGATACTCCCAAGACTTGCCATTGTTATTAGATTTATAGACACCAATTCCTGCATAACTCGAACGACTACTATTGACTTCACCGGTTCCTACCCAAAGGGTACGACTTTTCCAATCCATGGCTATATCACCAATGGTCATGATATCCTCGGTATCAAAAATGGAATTGAAACTGATCCCGTTATTAATTGTATGCCATAAACCTCCGGAAGCATACGCTACATAAAATTCAGTGGGGTCTTCCGGATTTACTTCCATATCTACCACCCTGCCACTCATGACACTGGGTCCGATATTGCGGAAACTCGTGTTGTTGATAAGCGACTGTTGTTGCATCAATTTTCTTTGCTGAACACCTTTCATGCGCTCATCAGCTGATGTAGGCTTAACCTGTGCCAATCCGATCAAAGACCATAACAGGAAGCAAGCAGTTGTTAATTTTCTCATACTAAAATAAATAGTTGGTAATTTGAGATGCTCAATTTAGTGAATATGCGTTTTCTGACCCTGCAATTATTCATTTTCTTTTCCTTGGCTTCTACGGCTCAGTGTGTCACTTTTAAGCTTACTTCTAAACGTGATACCATCAATTGCACAGACAAAAATGGACTAAAACAAGGGCGTTGGAAAGTAGAAATGCCTCCGTTAAGAGGTGAGAGAGGTTATGAAGAAGAAGGTGTCTTTATCAATGGAAAAAAAGAAGGTATCTGGCGAAAATTCAACCTCATGGGTGATCTTTTGGCCGTTGAAAATTACAAATGGGGACTGAAAGACGGGATGTGCCGATACTACACCATTGCAGGCCTGGAGCGGGAAGAAGGCTGGAGAGCCGTCAATCCGGCCAAACAATTTGATACCATCGAAGTACAAGATGTAATTGACCCGAATAAGAATGAAGTGGTGATCGTTAAAACAAGTGGTAACGCGCTTAAACATGGTCGCTGGCGTTTTTTTTATCCCATGACAGGTGAACTGATCAAAACAGAACATTGGTTTCTTGATCAGATCGTTGAACCCGGAAAAGAACCCGGGAATCCTGAAAAAGGGGGCAAAAAAGCGGATAGTACGTCGGTAAAGAAGGATACTTCGTCGGTAAAAACCAAGCCCAAAGAAGTGCTCGACTTCGAAAAAAAGAACTCGGGAAAGAAAAAAGTACAGGTAAGAGATGGCAGAACCGGCGGATAATGTTGTTTAGAATATTTCTGACATCTGAGGCAACCCCTACCATACAGATTGCGTATCCCAATCATTTATTGTAGTTTAACAGAAAGGCTAAAGTCTTTTACTGCCCATTTTGTCAACCCAGACTGCCTCCATAATAACCCTGATCAACGGTTGTTCTCAGAATGATCGTAACTCTCAACGTATGTTGTATGAGGGATTATTTGATTATGCCATGAAAATCGCTTTTCGCTATATCCATCAGCAGGAAGAGGCGAAAGAAATGGTACACGAATCATTTATCAAACTCTATAAAAATATTGATCGGTTTGATCTATTGCGTGATGGAGATACAGAAGCACTATTCAAAGGCTGGTTCAAACGCATCATTGTTAACACCTGTATTGATCAACTCAGAAAAGTGCAATTGAATATCATACACCCGGAAAATGACAGTGATTATGATCATATGGGTGATACACAGGAAACCGGGTTAGATAAAATGGCCTATCAGGAGATTATAGAAGCCATTAGACAATTGACCCCTGTTTATAGAACGGTTTTCAATCTTTTTGTTATTGAAGGTTTTAGTCATGATGAAATTGCGCAGACATTGGGGATCAGTATAGGTGCTTCCAAATCGAATTTGTCGAAAGCCAAGAGTAATCTGAGAAAAATTATTTCACAAAGAAACATACCTACCAATTATGTCTAACCCGGAAAACGATAGCAGACTTGAGCAGCTGAGCCGTGAGGCAGCAGATCGCTATACGGTGACGGCGTCTCCTTCCTGGGATCAAATGGAAAGAGAGCTTGATAAGATATTACCTACTGAGAAAAAGAAAAGAAGACCTTTCTTTTTCTGGTGGATCATGGCTGCGTTATTACTTGGTGGAAGTATCCTATGGTACACCCAAAACCGATTGGACGAAAAACAAATCAGCAATCATCTTTTAACAAAGCAAATTAAATCAGAGAAAATTTCTATTGAATCAACTCTTGCAAACAGTACCCTTAAAAAAGAAGAGATCATTTCTACTGATCCATCAAAAAATACGGTTAAAGTTTCAACGGATGCTATTGATCAAAGATCATTCTCTTCACCCAAGCAATTGAGATCTGAATCATTTAGTTCGGTATCGGTTCAACAAAAAACATCTAGAGAATCGGCATTGATAACAGAAGAGAAAAATGAAATCAAGCGATTTTCGAATCCATCAACTACTACTAAAGAAAATATTACCAAAGTAGAGAACACGTTACAAGAAAATGTCAATTTTATTCGTCCAACCATTGATACAGGCAGCAATTTAGCCAATACCAGTATCAATGAGATAAAGGATACTTCATCAATCATGGAAAACGCTTTACAAGAGCAGCCAATTGTAACCCATACAGATTTGTCAACATCCAAAACCCAAAAAGTAAAAAACGCTTTCAGTTTTGCCTTAGTAGTGGGTATGGATGCCACAACTGTCAAGTTTAGGTACGCTGACAAGGCAAGCGCATCCGGAGGAATCATGATCGGATATCATTTGAACAACAATTGGTCTATTCATACCGGTGGATTATACACACGAAAAAATTATAAAATGGCAGGTAGCGATTTCAAAGCTCCTGCCGGTAGTTGGGTAGCCAATTACAAACTGGAAACAGTAGATGGTTTTTGTACGATGTGGGAAATTCCTTTATTAGCTCGTTACACGTTTGATACCAAAACAAAAACTAGGGCATTTGTTAGCGGTGGACTTTCCTCCTACCTCATGACCCGTGAAAATTACAATTACTTCTATTACTACAATGGCTTACCGATAAGAAGAAATGCCAATTATCCGGGTGGAAAAACACATCCTTTCTCCATTCTTAAATTATCTGCGGGCTGGATTCGGGAGGTCAATAAAAGTGCTTCCCTAGTGGTTGAACCCTTTGCCAACCTACCATTGAGCGGTTTGGGATTTGGCAGTGCGAAACTGAGTAGTTTCGGAATTTATTTTTCTTACCAGTTCAGGCAACCAAACAAAAAGAAATGACGTACATAAGGTAAATCTAAAACTTCGATATGAACCAAATTCGTAAAAGCATAATCGGATTAATGATGATAGCCGGCACAGCCAGTATCATTGTAGCGTGTAGCAAGGGAGGAGATAGTCCATCTACAGGCAGTAATCCCCCACCTCCGGCAGGAAATAGCTGTGCCAGTAAAAATATCACGATTACACTGGCTTCTACCAATGCAGCAGGTTGTAATGGTGGTTCAGTAACCGTAACAGCTTCCGGAAGTACCGGATTCACTTATAATATTGATGGAGGCACTTTTCAGGCATCCAATGTATTCAATAATGTAACTGCCGGAGATCACACCATTATCGCAAAAGATAGTGAAGGTTGTACAAAATCAGGCGCAGTCACTGTTAATTCATCCCCTAGCGGTGTTTTATTTGCAGCAGTGAAAGCAGTCATCAATACCAACTGTGTGAGCTGTCATTCAGGTGCTTCTGCACAAGGAGGTATTTCATTGAGTACGGATTGTAACATTGTCAATGCGTCTGCACGTATCAAAGCAAGAGCAGTAGATGGCAACCCATCTTTCATGCCACAAGGCGGACAATTAAGTGCCACTGATAAAAAGAAAATTACTGATTGGATTACAGCAGGTGGTAAATTCACAGACTGATAATGGGCAAACTGTATAACATGCAGTAAGAAGCAACCTCAGGCAAGGAGGTTGCTTTCTTTTTATTTGAGCATTTTATCAAAATGTTTTCGGAAAAATAATAGTTGATAATCAATCGCCGTTCTCCAATATGCCCAATCATGAGCACCAGGTCTTTCAATATAATCATGTGGGATATTCAGCTTTAGCATTTTGTCATGTGCTGCCCTACTCATTCCAATGATTCTGTCTTGTATACCACAATCGATCAAAATCGATAAAGAATCTTTTGGATATTGCTCTATCACTTTCAACACACTCCAATCTTGCCAGTACTTTTTATTCACTGCAGTATCCCCCAATCTTTTCTTTACATCATAGCCATTGGTGATCACTGATACATGTAAAGCCCCACTCATACTGCCACAACCACTAAAACGATCAGCATGTCTAAATCCGATGAACATACCGCCATGTCCACCCATACTCAAGCCCGTAATCACCCTACCTTTTCTTTCATTGATCGTCTGATACATACTATCAATAAAATCAGGAACTTCCTTACTCACAAAAGTCTCATATCGATAGTTACTGTCGATCGGACTATCAAAATACCAGCTACCGGTAGCACCGTCCGGACAAACAATCATCATTTGATGTTGGTCTGCCAAGGTTTTGACTTGAGGAACCCTTGTAATCCAGTTTCTGTAATTACCGCCATGACCATGCAATAAATACACCACCGGATATTTTTTAGCGCCTTGCATTTCATATCCTTCAGGCTTGATCACCACAGTCTTGATATTTTTACGCATCGCCTGACTATAAATAGTAATCGTATCTACTGACGCAGCAAATACTTGCATCGATAACAGAAAACACATAAATGAAAGAAACTGTCGCATAGATGTTTATTTTACATAAAAAAGCCGTTTCTAACTCAACGCAAGAAACGGCTTTATAAAAAATTAGATCAGATTAGTTTTTCTTTTGTTGTGCATTCTGCATAGGATTCACTCCTTGTGATTGTCCACGAGCAGCAGCACGCAATTTGAACAACTGGAATTTAGTAGGTTCTGCAACCGCAGGCCATTTGTTGTTATTCTCATTGATATCAGCAGTCTCGCGCATCGGATCTTGCTTGATACTTACCGCTTTTTTCTTGGTCATGAACAAGCGGGTTACTTTATTCTCATTCTTTCTCCAAATTTGCGCAGAGAGACGTTCTGTTTCTTTGGTACCATCTTCAAAAGTAAACTCAACAATCAATGGCATTACCAATCCGCCTTTATTGCTGAAAGTGATTTCATACAAATGCATGTCTTTGTATTTTGCTTTTTCAGCATCAGTTAATACTTCAGGTGTTCCGAAAGAAGGTACAGGTACTCTTGTTACAGAATCGTAAGGCTCGAGTCCGCGAGCATATCTCCAATAAAAATCACGCAAAGAAGTATCTACATCTGTTTGGAATATAATGCTTTTATCTTCTCTGTTACGGATCTTAGAAATATCTTCAAAAGCATTTAATACAGGTTTATCGATAGGCATGGTACGTCCTTCTGTAGAAGCACGCTGTTGCGGTTGTGCATTTGGATCAAATACAGCATAACGAACGGTGTCAATAGCAATATCACAAGCGTCAATACTATAGAACCAACCTCTCCAGAACCAGTCCAGATCTACTGCGCTAGCATCTTCCATGGTACGGAAAAGATCAGCAGGTGTAGGATGTTTAAAAGCCCAGCGACGTGCATACTCACGGAATGCAAAATCAAACAGTTCTCTTCCCATAATGGTTTCACGAAGAATATTCAAACCTGTAGCAGGTTTTGAATATGCATTGGGACCAAACTGAATGATGTTTTCACTATTCGTCATGATGGGCTCTAACTGCTCTTTTGGAGATTTCATATAATCTACAATCGCCCAGGCCGGCCCACGACGTGAAGGATATTTGTTATCCCACAACTCTTCAGACAGGTATTGAACAAAAGTATTCAAGCCCTCATCCATCCATGACCACTGACGTTCGTCACTGTTTACGATCATCGGGAAGAAATTGTGTCCTACCTCATGAATAATCACACCCAACATTCCATATTTAGTTGCTTCGCTGTAAGTACCATCTGGATTGGTTCTTCCGTAGTTAAAACAGATCATTGGATATTCCATACCATTCGAGGCTTCAATACTTTGTGCAACAGGATATGGATAAGGAATCGAGAATTTAGAATAGCTCTTAATGGTATGCGCTACCGCCTTGGTAGAATATTTTCTGTACAAGCCATATGCTTCTTTACCGTATCCGCTCATACACATCACTTTCTTACCCTCAACATATGCAGGCATTGCATCCCATACATATTTACGACTGGAAGTCCATGCAAAGTCACGAACATTATCCGCTTTGTAAATCCAGGTTTTCTTTTGTGTACTCTTACCCTGCTCAGCTTTTTTAGCTTCTTCCAGGGTTACGATTTCAACGGGCTCTTTGGCAGATTGTGCCTGATTCCAGCGAGCCAATTGCGCAGGTGTTAACACCTGTGCATAGTTTTGACACTCTCCTGTACTCAATACAACATGATCAGCAGGAACAGTAATCTGTACGTTGTAATTACCAAAAGTCAAGGCAAATTCACCTCTACCGGTAAACTGATGGTTCTGCCATCCCTGAAAATCACTGTACACGCAAAGACGAGGAAACCACTGTGCCATGGTGAAAAGATGATTACCATCTACCAACTCATAGCCACCACGACCATTCTTTACCATACGATCTGAAATCTTATAACTCCAATCCAGATTGAACACAAATTTTTGTCCGGGTTTCAAAGGTGTTGGCAAATCAATACGCATCATAGTGCGATTGATGGTATACTTCAAATTTTTACCGGTAGCGTCCGTCAATTTACTGATGATATGTCCGTAGCCATTATCAGACTTTCGCTCTTGCATATTATCCAGTGAATTCACACTTACCTGACGGAGTGAGCTGGCATCCTCATACCCAGCATTGTTCACAGAGCTGTGCTCGTTTTCATCCAGCTGTAACCAGATATAGGTCAATATATCCGGAGAGTTGTTGTAGTAAGTAACCGTTTCACTTCCTTTGAGTTTGAGATTGGCTTCATCCAACTCAGCTTTGATATTGTAATCTGCACGCTGCTGCCAATATTTTGGTCCGGGCGCACCACTGGCAGTTCGGTACTCATTCGGAGTAGGAAGAATGGTACCCAACTGTTCAAATTTGTTTCCATGATTAGAAGTGGGGTTATTCATGATATTCTGCGCCTGAACAGAGCAGAACATACCAATAGCCACTACTAGTGAAGCAAGTTTTTTCATCGTTTCGTTTTTATTGTGGTATTCTTTCTAATGCCATGAGAAGTGCTACTGCAAATACTCCTCCTGTTATAAACAAAAGAAATTCTCTGCGATTCCACTTCAAAAGTTGGACGAATATAAATGAAATGAGCAAAATTGCCAGCACGATTATGATCTGTCCCGCCTCTAATCCCAAATTGAACGCCAATAATTGACCAATAATAGTTTCGTCCTTTCCCAACATGCTTTTTAGGTAGTTACTAAAGCCTAAACCATGGATCAATCCAAAAAAAAGAGCAAAGAAATAAATCAGTGGAAATTTACTTTTGAAAGTAAATTTGGTGACAAACAGATTGCTGATCGCCGTAATGACAATGGTCACGGGGATCAAAAATTCGATCCAGGCAACAGAATAATTCACCACATTGAATACGCTTAAAGCCAATGTGATGGAGTGCCCTATTGTAAAGGAGGTAATGAGGATCAATAGCTTTTTCCAATCAATAAACTGATACCGGATACAGAGTGCCATCACAAACAGAATATGATCGATGCCTTTCAGGTCGGCTATATGCTGGAATCCCGTTTCAAAATAGACAATAAATTGATCCATAGGTGAATTATAATTTTATTGTGACCTTTGTATCTACAAAAGCAAGATTTTGAGATGGTAAATATAATGATTCAGTGGATGTTGATCGGATTGCTCAATGTGGCACATCCTTTTTTTATGTCGGTTATTGACATCAACCATAACGCCAAAGAAGCAACATTGGAAATTAGTGTTAGGGTATTCAGTGATGACCTGGAAAAAACCTTACAACAATTCAGTAAACAGAAGATTGATATCGCAAATGCTGCGCAAAAAGAGTTGATCGAAAAACAATTGCAGGCTTATGTTTCACAGCGGCTCAAACTGAATGTGAATGGGAAACCCGTCAATTTTCGCATATTGGGATATGAACAGCAAATGGAAAGCACTTGGTGTTATTTTGAAATAGAAAATCAACCCTTGATCAATACCGTTGATGTTGATTGTAGCTTATTGTACGATTATGAATCGAACCAAGTGAATATTGTACATGTAAAAACAAAGGGAATACAGAAAACCTACAAATTGGATTATCCAAAAAGAGAAACCAGCTTCCGGTTTTAGGCTATGATTCAATCAAGCTGACCAAGATTTTATCGATGCGATGTTGGTCCATATCAATGATTTCAAAACGGAACATTTTCCATTCCATCGTATCTCCCGTAACCGGAATTTTTTCGAGTTCATGGATAATGAATCCTGCCAGTGTATCAAAATCACGATCTCCCTCCATCATCCATTCTGTTTTATCAAAATGGGTAAGAAAATCGTAGAAAGGGATCTGTGCATCTACCAGGAAACTGCCATCGGCTCTTTCCAAAATCTCATAGGCTTCATCTTCTTCCTGAGGAATGTCTCCTACAATGGCTTCTAAAATATCATTGAGGGTAATTAAACCCAGTACAGAACCATATTCATCCACAATAAAACAATGATGAATTTTGGTTTGCTTGAATTTTTCCAATACCTGATAAGCAGTATTGTTTTCCGGTACATACATCGCATCTTTCATCAAACTGCTGATGGTTGCATCAGTATGTGCTGCAAATAAATCTTTAAGAGAGACCACACCTTTGATATGGTCGATATCCTTCTCACAAACAGGATATACCGAATGCATATTTTCCATCACTTCTCCCCTCACGCTAGCAACAGTATCATCTACTTCCAACCAAACAATATCGCTTCTATGGGTCATGAGTGAAGTGATATTACGATCACTCAAATGAAATACACGTTCAATAATTTCCTGCTCTGCTTCTTCAATTGTTCCTTGTTCTGTTCCTTCACTGATAATCGCTTTGATCTCTTCCTCGGTCACCTGATTATCATTGGGCTTCATGTTCAGCAAACGAATAATGATATGTGATGACTTACTTAATAACCAGATAAATGGAAATGTGATCCAGGTTACAATACGCATTGGTCCTGCCACGGATTTAGCAATACCTTCCGGATTGCTGAGTCCAATTCTTTTAGGCACCAGTTCTCCCAATACCAATGAGAGGTAAGTAACAATGATTACAATGATGATGGTGGCTACAGTACTGGCATATTCCCCAAATGTGCCATACTGAGAGAGCCAATCTTTCAAAGGCTCTTTGAATGTATCTCCGGAGTAGATACCCGTTAATACCCCCACCAGTGTAATACCAATTTGTATGGTTGATAAGAAAGTATCTGGGTGATTGGCGAGGTCTAAAGCTCTTTTCGCATCTACATCACCTTTAGCAGCCTGTGCTTCCAACCTCGCTTTTCTGGCTGATACCAATGCAATTTCTGCCATGGAAAAAAATCCATTCAGAATGATTAAACCGAGTATAATAAAGATTTCCGTCATGTTATTGTTTCTTATTTTTTTGTCCATCCAGATCTACGAGGACATAAGAAACGGTTTCTTTTGATCTTGTTTTTGGATTCAAAAAGGGTAAGGTCAACATACTTACCCCGAAATATTCTCCCTCAAATATAGTACTCAGATTGGGAAAGCGTTGTTGTAGCGCCGGGACTGTTGATTTTCTGGTTAAAACCACTTCATTATCGACCAAAGAATCCAGCGCCGTTTTTCTTTGAAAAATATGTTTACCATAGAAGTGAAGAGCCCTACTTTCATCAATTTCATACAGGATCACTTTGTTTTTATCCAGTTGCGATTGATGAATAACGGATGCGGCAGTGTTCCCCATTTGATATTTCAATAACTGCGGATAAAAACCTGTCGCCAACAGAAAATTAACGCCTATGACCGTATAGAGCGCCAAAATAAAAAGAGGCTTGGGTTGTTTGCGGGTTTGAAATAGTAATCCAATAAAACCCAGACATCCAACAATTGCCAACAGTTTTAATACCATCGAAATTTCCGGGAAAGGCCAGAAAATCAAAACGATCACGGCAACCCATAAGAGTAAAAAAATAAACCCATGTACCCAATTGAATAGCTTTCCCCAAACCGGCCATTGCTGTTCAAAAAGCATACGATGCAGAAAACGTGCAGTGATAATAGCCGCCAGTGGCAACACCACAAAAATATAATGAGGTAATTGTGCTTGACTTCTTGCCAGAATACAATAGGTAATGATGAAGCCACCTGCTGTCATCCATTCTTCTTTACCGGATATTCGGAATCGTTTCATCCACAGCTCCCGAACGGCAAGGATCAACCCTCCAAAAAAGAAAAATATCCATGGAAGAAAACTCCATAACATGTTTTCAAGAAGAAACGTAAAATGATTCATTTCATTGAATACATTTTCACCGGTATATCTTCCAAAGCTTTGCGTCCAATAATAAAAACGAAGACCGGAATTCACAGGTTTTCCATGAAATATTTTACCCGGTTCCAGATCATACTGTTGGTACAATCCTATACTCATGGGTAATAACAAAACAGCTACTATCAATAGTCCGATGAGGTACTCCCATCTGAAGAACTGTTTCCACTCTCTTCTTAATACAAAATGAGGTACGAATGCAAAAATTGGAACCATGAGTGCGATAGGACCTTTGGTCATCATACCACCTGCTATTGCCACAAATGCCCAGATCAAATGTTTCCATCGGTTGTTTTCATACCAAGCTGCTAATTGCCACAAACTAAAAGTTACCCAACCCAATAACATGGTATCGCAGCGAACATCATGTACCATTAAAAAAACAGCTTGTGAGGAAGCCAATATTATTGCAGATAACTGAGCTATCATTTGGCTATAAAAAAGCAAGGCTAATCGGTAGGTAGCATAAATAGCCAATAACAACATCAATACAGAGGGAATACGATATGCCCAGTCATACACACCCAAGAAACGCATACTGAGTGAAGAGAGCCAGAAAAGCATAGGAGGTTTATCCAGATAATCATTCCCTAAATCGTACAACTTGAGATAGCTATTGTTCTCCAGCATTTCTCTACTCATCGATGCATATTGTGCAGCATCGATATCAATAACAGGAATACTCCACATAGCGAGTATGTATACCAGCAGACAGGCTAATAAAGTTCCTTTAAATAATCGGTCGCTCATTGTGAAAGAGATGTTTCATTTTGCGATAAAGTAATGGGCCCCATTTTACGATTGTAATAACCTGCTGTCAAAGCTCCAATACCTGAACCCAATAATGCTCCAAATAAAATATCGATGGGATAATGCACCCCAACATATACCTGACCATAACTGATAGTTGCAGCCCACACAAACAGACATTTTCCCCATTTTCCGAAAAGATGTCGGGTAGTTAGAAAAACAAACATGGCAAACCCAAAATGATTGGTGGCATGGGAGGATGTAAAACTAAATCCACCTGAGCAATGCTCCAGTAATAACCGCATTTTCCCAACTAAGAGTTCTTCATTGCATGGACGTATTCTAGCAAACCAATTCTTGATCAATGAACTGCTCGCCTGATCTGTGAGGGCGACGTTGATGATTGCAAATAAAATCCAAGACCCTGCTTTTTTACCAAAATTCACAATGGCCAATACAATCAGAAACAAATAAAAAGGTACCCATAATTCCGAATCACGCCATAACGGAAATATTTTATCGAGTAGTGGATGAGTAACTATCGTATTGATTTTCAAGAACAACCAGCTATCCCACTCCAATATTGTTTGAAGAAGGCGTTGAAAAAAAGACTGTAATAAAAAGTAGTCAGCCATGAGCGGATAAAGTTACAGTATGTGTCGTTAATAAACTTTTAACAAAATATCCATCTATAATAGTAGTACCCATTTCATAAATGATTAATTTAAAGTATGAAAAAGATACTGTTTCTACTACTCCTATTCTTTTCTTGTATGATATCTTTTGCTCAGCAAACTGAAAAAAAGACCATTCATGTAACCACCAATCCCCATTTGAAAAAATTTCTGAAGTTGAATGAAAAACAGAAGCATGGTATTTTATTAGAACCACTTACTGTAAAGGAATATCCTCAACAAATTACTTTATCAGATTCGTTAAAAAACAGGCTTTTAGGAAAACAACTTGTAAAAGGAGAATTGCATACCGGATTAACAAATACGATGCCTGTTTGGTCACCTGGCAGCGATTATGTTTTTAATATGCCCGGGACTTTCGCTTTTGATAAAAACCAAGTGCGTGTGCACATACCTCGATTTGTTACCGTAGTTAACCATAAAAAAGTGGAATCTCCTGAAAAAAACATCGTTCCTACCCAAGAATAATTAAGCATTAATATTTCTTAGCCAGAATAATCATTCTGGGAGATTTACGTACATCATATCTCCCCAATTGGTAATCGCCAAATACTTCCTGTACCTGCATGCCTTGGTAAGCCAGCATATCTGTGAAATCGCCCAATGAAAATTTTGCTACTCGTTCGGTATAAAGATGATGTGGTGTAGGATGTGTGGGATCCGTAATCTGAATTTGTTTAAAGAAATGATCTTCATCCTGCCATTTGCTGATATGAAATAGCACTTCTCCTGCCTGCGTGATGGTTGCTTTTTCTAATTGATCTTCTGCATAATGCACGTTCAGGTAATCAATGACAAAATAACCACCATGTTGCAAACTTTGCGCAACGGTTCGAATGGCGCTATCATGCTCACGGCGTGTTCTGAAATAACCAAAGCTGGTAAAAAAGTTAAATGCATAATCATAATAGTTCACCCAAAAAGGCAAACGCATATCGTGCTGATAAAAATGTAAATTTTCTGCTTCCTGCTCTTTGGCAGCAATGATAGAAGCGGCTGAAAGATCGATACCTGTTACATCAAAACCCATATCCGCCAATGCTTTGCTGTGCCGTCCCTTACCACAGGCAACATCCAGCATACGGGAGCCTGATTTGGGTTGCAGGTATTGAATCAGCGTAGCGATAAAATCCATCGCCTCACGATCGTCCCTGTGCTGATACAATAAATGATAATAATGAGAATTAAACCAATCCCTAAACCACGCTTTATCCGGCATAAAAACACATTGATAGCGCAAAATTACATGAAGCAGCGCTACAAAAATTGAATTATGTTTACAGCCGCAAAATATCAGGCAATATGGCACTCATCAAGAGCATTTCAGGTATCAGAGGAACAATTGGCGGCAAACCCGGCGATACATTAAGTCCACTAGATGTGGTTCGCTTTACCGCAGCTTACGGAACCTGGCTTTCCAAAAGAGCCGGCGACAACCAAAAAGTGGTCATTGGTCGCGATGGACGAATCAGCGGGGAGATGGTTCAACGTCTGGTGGTGAGTACTTTGAATGCACTTGGACTGGATGTGGTAGATCTTGGATTAAGCACGACGCCTACCGTGGAAATGGCTGTTGTTTTTGAAAAAGCAGCAGGTGGTATTATCCTCACTGCCAGTCATAACCCCAAAGAATGGAATGCCCTGAAATTGTTGAATGAGAAAGGAGAATTTATTAGTGGAGAAGATGGCGCAGCCTTGTTAGAGATAGCTGCCAAAGATGATTTTACGTTTGCATCAGTAGATAAACTCGGTGGATATACCGTTAATGAAACAGCACTTCAACAACATATTGATGCCGTATTGGCTTATCCTTTGGTGGATGTTGCAGCTATCAAGAAAGCAAAATTCAAAGTGGTATTGGACGCCATCAACAGCACCGGAGCCATTGCTGTGCCTGCCCTATTAAAAGCTTTAGGCGTTAAAGATATTACAGTATTGAATGGTGAAGTGAATGGAAAATTCGCTCACAATCCGGAACCTTTACCGGAGCATTTAAGAGAACTTTGTAACGAAGTCAACAAACAAAAAGCAGACATTGGTATCGCTGTGGATCCTGATGTAGATCGTTTGTGTTTTGTTTGTGAAGATGGTTCTTTGTTTGGCGAAGAATATACCCTTGTTGCTGTTGCGGATTATGTATTAAAAAACAGAAAAGGAAATACGGTCAGCAATATGTCTTCTACCCGTGCATTGAAAGATGTTACCATTAAACATGGTGGCACGTACACACCCAGTGCTGTTGGTGAAGTGAACGTGGTAAATAAAATGAAAGCCGTAAACGCTGTGATTGGTGGCGAAGGAAATGGTGGCATCATTGTTCCTGATCTCCATTATGGCAGAGATGCATTGATCGGTATCGCATTATTCTTATCGCACATGGCTTTGGAACAGAAATCAGCCAAGCAATTGAGAAACAGCTATCCTGATTATTTCATGAGCAAGAATAAAATTGAGCTCACTGCCGGATTCGATCTCAAGAAAATATTCGAACACATCAAAAAGAAATACAAACAACATCCCATCAATACCGAAGACGGCTTGAAAATAGAGTTCGAGAATGATTGGGTACACTTACGCACCAGCAATACAGAACCCATCATCCGTATTTATGCAGAAAGCAACTCCGAAACCATTGCTGCGAATATTGCCAATAAACTGATTAAGGATATTCAGGAAGTGATGTGATTTTTAGTTGACAGTTGATAGTTGACAGTTGATAGAAGGAAATGAGTGGGTATATATTTCAACTCTGTCAACTGTCAACTAACAACTGTCAACTCATCTTGACCATACTTCCCTACCTTTGCCCCATGGAAAGAATATATCTCGATAATGCAGCTACTACCGCATTAGACCCATTGGTATTAGAGGCTATGATGCCTTATTTGACCAGTCAGTTTGGCAATCCTTCTTCTATTTACAGTTATGGAAGAGAAAGTAGATTGGCCATTGAGAATGCGCGTAAAACCGTTGCGAAAATATTGAATGCACATCCTGCGGAAATCTTCTTTACCAGTGGTGGTACAGAGAGTAGCAATACGGCTATTACAGCAGCAGTTCGCGATTTGGGATGTAAACATATCATCTCTTCCGTGATCGAACACCATGCTACCACACATACTGTTGAATTTTTATACCATACCGGTGAAGCAGCATTGAGTTATGTAAAGTTGCTTCCTAATGGACATATCGATCTGGAAGACTTGGAACGTTTATTGGCAGAGAGTGAAGAGAAATGTTTGGTTACGTTGATGCATGCCAATAATGAAATAGGCAATATCATGGACATCCATGCAGTTGGTGAACTGTGCAAATTATACGGTGCTATTTTCCACAGTGATACCGTTCAAACAGTTGGACATTTTCCTTTTGATCTGCGTAATACCCCTGTGCATTTTATTACCGGTGCCAGTCATAAATTTCATGGTCCGAAAGGGGTTGGATTGCTGTATATCAATGAAAATGTAAAAATCAAGCCTTTTGTACATGGCGGTAGTCAAGAGAGAAATATGCGTGCGGGTACAGAAAATCTGTATGGTATTGTAGGTTTTGCCAAAGCATTGGAACTCGCAACGGCCAACTATGAACAAGATAGCACTTACATCAAAGGGCTGAAAATATACATGATGGAGCAGTTGAAGAAAAACATCAAAGGCGTTGCTTTTAATGGCGATACTTTGGGTCGCTCTTTATATACAGTGCTGAGTGCAAGTTTCCCTAAAACGGAAAAAAGTGAGATGATTCTATTTAACCTCGACATCAACAATATCTGCGCCAGTGGCGGTAGTGCCTGTACCAGTGGGGCTGATCAAGGTTCACATGTCATCAGGGCGATCAATAATAATCCGAATCAGGTAACTGTTCGATTCTCTTTCTCAAAGCACAATACCAAAGAAGAGATTGATCGTGTGGTAGAGCAACTCAAAGAAATGATTTAAGCGGAATTCACATAAACATGTGATGTGGATGAACGGTTACACACAGATGCAGCCATAGTTTAGTTTTGTCTGTCAAGGATTAAATAAAATCATTCATGAAAAGACTTCTACTCCTATTTGTACTTACTGCAAGCATTCATACGACTGTTACCGCTCAAAGAGACAATAGTGATTTACCGCTGCCTCCGGCCAAAAACATCTACGGAGAAATTGGTGGACCCGGTATTCTTTCTATCAACTATGACCAACGTTTCAAAGGCCAGAAAGGTTTAGGTTTTCGCGTAGGAGCCGGTGGAATTGGATTTTTAACTTCAGGAGTATTTGCAATCCCTGTTGGACTCAACTATTTATCGGGAAGCAATGGTCATTATTTTGAACTGGGAGCCGGAGCCAGTGCACTCACTGTTACCGATGGGGAAGATTTCTTCGAAAACAGTTCTTCCACCGTTTTTGGCTACTTCAATTTTGGATATCGTTATCAGCCAGAGAAAAATGGATTCACGGGCAGAGTATTTGTCTCTCCCCTCATCACAGGCGCAGGAGTCTTCCCTTTTTATGGAGGCATCTCTTTCGGATTCAAATTCTAATAAAAAGAGGCTGTACCAAAAATCTGATACAGCCCCTCTTTCTTGTACTATCTACCATGGACCATGGACTATTAGCTATGAGCCATCAGCTATAATCTTCCTCCTCATCCGCCACATCAAAATTCATCTCTCCAAGATTCATCATACTTCCAATCAAGTCTTTGAACTCTATCCTACCCTCAATCGTTTTCTTACTGATGAGTGAATAAGCAGCCAATCCATGCAACACAAATTCCATCAATAAGGCATTTTGATCCTTACTGGCTTGAGGAAAATACTTTTTTACAAAAGCGTACAACCCATCTACTTGATATAAAGCATTGATTCGGGCTTCATCTTTCATATCCATTAACAGATCCACATGGTTTCCACCATCAAACCAGCGGATAATGGAGGTATAAGGATTCTCCGGCTCTTTTTCTTCCACTGATTTTTTCCCAGCACTCCTTTTTTTCTTGATCTGATCCGGATTCGGGAAGTATTGTACAAACTGTGAACGGATGGCTTTGTCTACCAGATTCAACGCTACCTGATAAGGTCCCTCCTGCTCTCCTTCATACACCAGTTCTATCTTTCCCGTGATGGCCGGGATAATACCACTCAGGTCACTGATCCATATTTGGGTTTGTTTTTCTTGATGAATCAAAGCCCTTCTTTCTGCACTGCTCACCGCATTCTCAAAAGCTGCAATGGTTAAGCGGGCACTCACCCCACTTTTTTTATCTACATACTCATTGTTACGTGCTTCAAAAGCAACCTGCTCAATCAATCGTTTCACCAAATCACTTACTTCTACTTTTGAAGCCTGATCTGCAGGTATTCTCGCTTCCTGCTCGGTAATCGCCAGTGAATTTTCAATGGTTTTGGGATAATGGGTAAGTATCTGACTTTGTATACGGTCTTTCAAAGGTGTTACAATACTGCCTCTGTTGGTATAATCTTCCGGATTAGCGGTGAAGATGAATAAAATATCCAGCGGCATACGAAGTTTGAAACCTCTGATCTGAATATCGCCTTCTTGTAAGATATTAAACAGCGCTACCTGAATTCTTGCCTGTAGATCCGGTAATTCATTGATCACAAAAATTCCTCTGTTGCTTCTCGGAATGATTCCATAGTGAATCACTTTCTCATCGGCAAAACTCAATTTTAAATTTGCTGCTTTAATGGGATCAATATCACCGATCAAATCGGCCACACTCACATCAGGTGTGGCTAATTTTTCTCCATATCTTTCGCTTCGGTGCATCCATTGGATCGGGGTATTATCTCCATGTTCTGCAATCAGGTCTTTGGCAAATTTACTCATGGGTTGCAGCGGATCGTCATTTACTTCTGAGCCGGCAACAATGGGAATATATTCGTCCAGCAAATCCACCATTTGTCTGGCCATTCTTGTTTTTGCTTGTCCTCGCAATCCGAGAAAAAGCATATTGTGTCTGCTCAATATGGCCCGCTCAGTATCAGGAATCACGGTGTCCTCATACCCAATGATGCCTGCAAAAGGATTTTCCTTTTCTTGAATAGAGCGAATCAGATTTTCTCTGACCTCATCTTTTACGGAACGTGATTGATAACCACTTTTCTTTAATTCACCTAATGTGTTGATGTGCTGTATCTTCATTATGTCTTTTTCTTATTTGTGAAATGCTTTTTTGAAGTCAATAATTTTGAATCTTTTTTAAACAAAGAGAAAGAAGAAAAGAGATTGCGCAGAGTCGCTCATTAATAGACAGTTCTCCTTTTTCCACTTTCGAAATCTTTGAAGATAAATGCTCCCAATTTATCTAAGCTGGCAAAAAATGCTTTGCCATTGTTCATTTCGGTAAATTCTTGTACAAAGCTTTGCAGATAAGGATCCGAAGCAATCATAAAAGTGGTGATGGGTATCTTCAATTTTTTACATTGTGCTGCCAGATTGATACACCTGTTCACTACTTTTCTGTCTAACCCAAAACTGTTCTTGTAATATTTTCCCCCAATCTTCAAACAAGTGGGTTTACCATCTGTGATCATGAAAATTTGTTTGTTTGGATTTTTTCGTCTGCGTAAAAGATCCATTGCCAACTCCAATCCGGCAACCGTATTGGTATGATAGGGACCTACTTGCAAATAAGGCAGGTCTTTGATCTCAATACTCCATGCATCATTTCCAAACACTACAATATCCAATGTGTCTTTCGGGTATTTGGTCGTGATCAACTCACTCAATGCCATTGCCACTTTTTTTGCCGGCGTGATGCGATCTTCCCCATACAAAATCATGGAGTGAGAAATATCGATCATGAGCACGGTTGATGTCTGCGTTTTGAAATCGCTTTCTCTGATTTGAAGATCTTCTTCCTGCATCGAGAAACTCTCTACTCCTCTATTGATCTGTGCATTCCTTATACTCTCTGTAAAATCAATTTGCTCCAACATATCGCCAAACTGAAAAGGTCGGGTATCCGGATTGATCTCATCACCCTGTCCGGGTTTAAAAGTTTGATGATTGCCCTGTCTGCTTTTCTTCAATTTCCCAAAAATCTCTTCCAGACTTTTCTTCCGAATGGTTTGTTCTGATTTGGCGGTGATGGAGAAACTTCCACTGGCCGGGTCTTCAGATAAATAACCATTTTGCTTGAGGTCTTCAATAAAATCCCCCATTCCATAATCGTTATCGGTAAGCTTGTATTGTTTATCGAGTTCGTTGAGCCATTGTAAAGCTTCTGAAGCATCGCCATTGGTATAAGTGAGTAGTTGCATGAACAGATTCAACAACTGTTCAAACTTGGTTTGACCATTCTCATTCGGATCAAAATGTATAAATCGATGTCCTAGCATGTGTATGCAATTTAACAAGCAAACGAACAGGATGGTTTGCGATATACGTAAAAGAAATTGCTGGTCAGGCGATCAGCAAAGGCAGGAGTTTATAATATGGATAAAAGAAAGCCCCGATTGGCGATATAACCAATCGGGGCCTTATGATATCATTCCGGTAAGCGATTATTTTTGAGCAGCCGAATCAGCCGCCATCATTTTACCGGGTATTTGCAATTTTGGATTGTAAATCGTTTGCATTTGTGAGATCGCCTGCAAATAATTCTCAGACCCACGCTTCTCAGCTTCCATCAGTTCGGCTTTGCGGCCTGTTAATGAATTGTAGAACCTGATCTGTTGTTCCAAGTCTTTTTTCACCGAATTGGATACTTTGTTCGCTAAAGCCGTATCTCCTGCCAGATAACAAGCTTCTAAGAATAACAATGAATTCCGATTATGTGAGTTACCTCGACTCGCCATACCATAAGGCATGTTTTCATCCAGCATCATTTTATCGATCTGGTTCAATACTTTTTTAGCATCTTCCTTACGATTCTTACTCGCCAGATCCAATGCCAGATCTGCATAAGCCGTACGCAGCGTATTCAACTGGCGACGGTTCTCTTCATCGAAATATACACCCGGTACATTCGCACTACCAAACTTGAATTTGTTGGTTACTTTATCAAGCATGAAATCAGTATTCACACGATCATTCTCAACAGGAACCAGTCTGTATGTCAAACCATCTCTACGCAAGAACTGCTCAAAGCCCATATTTTCCAGTGATGGAGATGTGAAATAAATTGGACGCTGCCACTTATTCGCTGCAATGATGTTCAATACTGCCAGATCATTCTTCATCAAGGTATTTCTACCGATTTCAAAACGAAGCTCATTCACGATACTATCAGTAGCGTTAGCCGTTCCATTCTTAATAACACTCTCACGATCAACAGGAAGAGACACTTTTTTCACCGGATAACTATAGCTGTTCTCTGGATTATCTGCTCCTACATAGTTTTTCATAAGATCATACAGATCGTAATAACGATTCTCCGGAATATTCGGATCAGGTCTGTATTCAATATAATCACGCTTACCACCTTCAATTTGCTCAGCAGTCCAGATCACATCTATCGGAGCACTTTCATTCACTTTATAACGCAGTTGATTGATATACCAATCGATACCCAATAAACTATAGTTGATCACTCTTACATCTCGTCTAATACCTTCTACTTCCTGAGCATACCAAAGTGGGTAAGTATCGTTATCACCAAAAGTAAATAAGATGGCATTTGGCGCACAACTTTCTAGGTAATCACGAGCTATATCGGGCGCTACTGTTTTCTTGCTTCTGTCATGATCATCCCATTCTTGCTGAGCCATCAATACCGGAACTGCAAGTAAGCAAATAATTGTAGCCAGCATTGCACTCATACTCGCTTGCTTCACGGCTTTGTTCAACCAGTCACCTACTTTCAATACACCCAATCCAATCCATACCGCAAATGCATAGAAGCTACCTACGTAGGCATAATCACGCTCACGAGGCTGGTAACCGGGTTGATTGAGGTAGAGTACAATGGCGAAACCGGTGAAGAAGAACATAAGGAAGTTTACACCAAAATCATCCCCACGTTTCTTGTAGTGGTAGAACAATCCCAATAATCCCAAAATCAATGGCAGCGCAAAGAGTTTGTTATTGGCTTTGTTGTTCTTTAAAGAATCAGGCATCAGACTTTGATCTCCATAAATCACTTTATCTACCACCGGAATACCGGTGATCCAGTTACCATCACGTACATTGCCTGTAAAGAGACCTTGGTTATCGTTTTGCTTACCGGAGAAGTTCCACATGAAATAGCGGAAATACATCCAGTTAATTTGATAACCAAAGAAGAATTTAATATTATCAGCCTGATTGGGTTCGCGCTCCCAACTTCCATCATTCATTCTATTAATGCCTAAATAAAAAGCATAGTAGTCCTGATGGTTTTGATCATTATTGATATCCCATACACGAGGAAATACCATTTTATCTTCTGCCGCAAATACATATCTTCTGTCTTCGCCTAAACTGATGTATTGATCTCTTGCTTTTTGATAACGCGTACCCGTTGTCTTCAGATCAATCGGACGAGAAGTGAATTTTTGTCCATACAGCAATGGAAAATCGCCATACTGCTCACGACCCAGATACCCGACCAAGCTGATCGGATTATCTACATTGTACATATCTACCGATGGATTGGCATTACTGCGAATCATGGTAGTTACATAAGTACTGTATCCGATCAGCATGAAAGTGATACACCATAAACCCAAACGTAAATAAGCCCAGTTCTTACGAGCTGCATATTTTAAACCATACCAGATCAATCCGGAGAGTAACAAGAAGAAAAATGCGAAACCTGAGAAGAATGGCAATCCGAAACCGTTGACAAACCAACGGTCAAACGTACCGGCAAACTTTACAGTGTATTGAATGACTCCTACCTGTACTACCCCTGTGATTACACAGGCCAATACAAAGAAGATATAGATACCGCCATAAATGGCTTTTTTCTGTTTATTCAATCCTTCCACCAAAAACAGAAGACCGATGGCTGCTGCAGTACCAAGAATCATTAATCCGGCCAGTGTACTGTCCATCGAAGGATTTCTATCTGATACTTCTCCTTTCGCTGCAACCAGTGCACCAATAAAAGCCAGTACCCCACCAATCGCTACCAAGCGCAAAAACCATTTACGTAATAGGTCATATTTGAAATTATCGCGCTTACGGAAATAATACACCATTACGATGGCCGGAATGGTCAAAAGGTTCAATAAGTGAACGCCGATGGAGAGACCCATCATAAAGAAGATGAAGACGATCCAACGATCAGCTCCGGGTTCATCGGCATGGTTTTCCCATTTCAAAATGGCCCAGAAAACGATGGCCGTAAAGAAAGAAGACAATGCATATACTTCCCCTTCAACAGCGCTGTACCAGAAAGAATCACTGAAGGTATATGCCAAAGCCCCTACAACACCTGCGCCCATAATACTCCACAATTGTGCACCGCTAATGGTATCTGTGGTTTTAACACTCACGATTCTGCGGGCAAAATGGGTGATGGTCCAGAACAGGAATAAAATGGTAAATCCACTGGCTAGTGCACTCATGACATTCACTGCTTTTGCAGCGGCCATGGGATTATCGCCAAAAAGAATGATGAATATGCGACCCAATATCACAAACAGAGGTGCACCGGGTGGGTGCGGAATTTGCAGACGGAAACAACTGCTCACAAACTCGCCGCAATCCCAAAGACTGCCACCGGCTTCTGCGGTTAAAATATACACGGTACAGGCAATGAAACATACGACCCAACCGACCAGATTATTAATACGGGTAAACTGCATATTGGTTTTGGTTTTTAAAGACTGGCAAACATACCTTATTAATGCTAAAATTGAAAATGGGAGCCTGAGAATCAGTTTTTTTAAGAAAATGTTAGTAACCAAGTCTGTAAATAATCATTTTAAAGTGAATAATCAGTAACGTGTTGTACTATTTAAAATCACTCTAATTGTCAAAACTCTATATTACTCCTGGGCCGAATGGCCCCGTCCCTTTTCCTCCGCCTCAGGCGGACATTGGCCTCAGATCATCCGCCGCGGCGGATGATCTGTCTTCGCTGCGCTTGACACCGACCCCAATGAGGCCCGTCCACAGGGACTGATTAAAAATTATTTATTTTAACATCCTTATGTTTTGCAGTTTTTTTATGTCTCTTTATTTTCTGATTTAGAATTAAGTAGAATAAATACGAACATTTATCACTATTGTTTCAATTTACCGGCCTTTTAAAAAAAAGCAAACGGAGGGAAAGCCTTTAGTGACGATATTGAGAGGTTCAAATACCTAATCCGACTCTGATTATATAAATAGCACAACACGATAAACGGCAGATAGAATCCCATATTACAAGCAGCGAAAAAGCGAACATTTTTCTCTATAATTCATGACCCGACTATTATCATTTTGTTTGTTTTTTATCAGCAGTATGCCCCTTCAGGCACAAAAGAAAACAGCGTTCTCAATAGTGGGGTCGCTCCATCAAACCCAATATGATATTAGTAAGAGCCAAAATGCATTTGGACTGGGGATTGGGGCAAAATTCAGTTATAGACTTGCCCCGAAACTACTTTTGGATGCAGAAGTAAGTAAAGCCCTATTCGGAGGTACCAAAGAAATGGTTGTGATCAATGGGAAACCGCTTAATCCTAAATATGGAATTACACATAGGTATTTGGGATTGCAATATCCCATTATTTTCCCATTGAGTCTGGCATCGCATTGGGGACATTATTCATTGGATGGCGAGAGTCATCATGGGTTTAGACAGTCTGCCTTATTGGCTTTTTCTAAAAAGGAAAAAATACACCTGAGAATCAGTTTTGATCATGTTTTTCAGGACCATGAATTGATGGAAGGTGACTGGGGTTATTGGAGTTTCGGACTTGTAGTCAGGCTTTTCTGAGTGGGGCAAACGGGTTCTTTCAGGCTATGCAGAATCATCTTTCCTTCCTACCTTTGCGGCCCATGAGTCAGAAGCGTAGCGTTGCATTTCACACCTTAGGTTGTAAACTGAATTTTTCAGAAACTTCTACCCTTTCCCGTATGTTGGAACAGGAAGGTTTTGAGAAAAAAGAGTTTGATGATCTGGCAGACGTGTACGTGATCAATACCTGCTCTGTAACCGATAACGCGGATAAAGAATGTCGCCAATTGGTAAGACGCATACAGCGTCGCAATCCGGAAAGTTTTGTGGTGATTACCGGTTGTTATGCACAATTAAAACCCAAAGAAATTGCTGAGATACCGGGTGTAGACTTGGTATTGGGTGCTGCAGAGAAATTCAATATTGCTTCGCACATCAGTGAATTGGCCAAAGGTGACCCTACCCGTATCTGCAGCTGCGATATTGAAGAAGTCAGTGGATTCAACGCTTCTTTTTCTCAAAACGACCGAACACGTACTTTTTTGAAAGTGCAAGATGGCTGCGATTACAACTGTTCTTTTTGTACCATTCCCATGGCGAGAGGCAAGAGCAGAAGTGACAGCATTGAAAACGTGGTTAAGCAAGCGGAACTATTGGCAGGTAATGGCGTGAAAGAAATTGTATTAACCGGTGTGAACCTTGGCGACTTTGGTAAAGGTCCGGATGGTGGCAGACATGAAGAAGACTTTTATGCGCTGATACAAGATTTGGACAAAGTGCAAGGCATTGAACGCTATCGCATATCCTCTATTGAACCGAATTTACTGACCAATGATATCATCACTTTTGTAGCCAACAGTGATAAATTCATGCCCCATTTTCATATCCCTTTACAAAGCGGCAGTAATGAGATTCTAGGACTGATGCGCAGAAGATACAAACGCGAACTCTATGCTGAACGTGTGGCACTGATCAAAAAGCTGATGCCACATTGTGCCATTGGTGTAGATGTGATCGTTGGCTTCCCGGGTGAAACCGATGCCCATTTTCAGGAAACTTTTGATTTTCTACATGCATTGGATGTTTCCTATTTACACGTATTCACCTACTCAGAAAGAGACCATACCAAAGCATTGGAAATAAAACCCGTAATCCCCATTCCGGTAAGAAATGAACGTAACAAAACACTGCGTAATCTTTCTTACATGAAAATGCAATACTTCACAGAACAGCACCACGGACAAACCCGTAAGGTTTTATTTGAGGCTTTTGAAAAGAATGGGATGATGGAGGGGTATACTGATAACTATATTCGCATTTCAACGCCGTATAGAAAAGAATGGGCGAATCAAATAGTAGATTGGCGTGTTTAGTAGTAACTGATGGCCTCTTTGCTTTTTAAAAATTTGTGCTTATTCTACACTTATTGATGCCCTCCCCTTGGCATTGTAACATGGAGATTTGAAGAACTAAAAAGACAAAATGAGCATTGCTGTTTTTGCCTTAATTATTTCCTGTTTTCTGGTTAAGGTGTTGATTTTCAATGTAACGATTTTATTGTATATGTGTGGCGGCTTGCGTATATTTATGAGCTGTGTGTCACCTTATGACACTTCACGATTACTAATAACATCCTAAAAATTTGCACAGTAAAATGTTTGGGCTATTTAATAAAGACAAGTTTTCTTGCGTAGGTGTTAATCCAGACGCTGATTGGTCACACATGGACTCAATAATCACGCCAATGGAGCTTCATCAGTATCTCAAACCTAAAATTTATACAAAAGACGAAATCAAACAGATTCAAGAAAAGCTGAATGAAAAAGGTATTCCTTATAAAGATATTCTAAACGAATTTAATTGGGTTTCTGAAAAACAAGCCGCTACCTGCAAGACAAAAAGTTTCTCATTAATTCAACTAATTTCAGCGGTAAGAGAAGAATTTGAAACATCTAAACCGCATATTGAGATTTACCAAAAACATATTGCTCCCTCCATTATTAAGTCACTTTCCCTGAATTCATCCAATCTAAAATATGACATTGAAAATGTGGAAAGCGAATACTTAGATAGAGGCGTTATCGTACCACTTCATTTTGACAGGGTTCTCGTTCTTGACAGCAAAATTGAGGACGAAAAAACAGGTAAGGTTTTCAGAAATTTGGAAATAAAAGAAAAGTTAGAACCATTTAGCCTTGAACCTAACGCATATCAAAAAGTAGATATCATCATTGAAACAATTTTAGAAAAAATCGAAAGCGGTGAAACAAACATTGAAGATGATGAAAATGAATTGATGGGAATCCTTTCCGATAATGAAACATTAAAAGGAAGATATGCCGAACTAAATGGTTATTATCATTTAGGATTATCAAATTTTAAAATCGGCCTAACAGAAAAAGCAGAAAAATATTTTGACATACTGATTAATCTCCAATCAGACATTTCACCTTTGACAATTGCAAAAGCCTTTCTTCGTCCTATCGGAGAACTGTATGAGGAAAGAAATATTACGGCAAAGGCTTTGCTTTGGTATAAAAAAGCAATCGAGTATTTTCCAAACATTGGACTAAAGAAAAAAATCAAAGAATTAGAAACAAATCCATAATTCAAATAAAATCTTCAAACTTGAATATTAATTTAGAGAAGTTGGTCTTTCTTGAAATGACAAATAATCAAATGGCATTGTTGCCAAATAAAGACTACTATGAAACCTTCAAAGCTCTTTCAGAAAATGAGAAGAAATATTTTGGTTCTCTTTCGAGACAGATTCATAATATTTGGACACATATTAACACCCAATCAATCCCGAATGTATTTACAAAACAAGCTGACACAATTGTTGAGTACCATGAATGTGTTGAAAAAGTAGACCAGCTTATCCTTAAATGTCATTATGACTATGGCACAACTTTGAAAAGAACAATGAATGAAAAGCTCAAGGAAGCAATAATCAAATTTTTAGGCAGAGATTTTTACGACAACAATTTCGAATAAAAGGCACAGAATGGTTTTACAAAAACGACCAAGTGTGTAGAAAACTTCTAAAATGGCTCAACCAATACGCTACAGAAGCTTATTCTATTAGCTGACTGAATAATTGATAATTTTGAGAATAACAATCAAGGAATGAAACGGGAAATTATATCACAACTTCACAGCAGTTTTGAATTAGCAGTTAATGAAACTGATGGTGTTGAATATTGGTTTGCAAGAGATTTGCAGGAACTCTTAGGCTATTCAAAATGGGAGAATTTCATAAAGGTTATTGATAAAGCAAAAATAGCCAGCACCAACGCAAAGCAGGAAGTATCAGACCATTTTCTTGACGTCAGGAAAATGGTTGAATTAGGCTCTGGAGCTAAGAGAGAGATTGAGGACATCATGCTTACAAGGTATGCCTGTTATCTCATTGCTCAAAATGGCGACCCCCGTAAAGATGAGATTGCATTTGCAATGAGCTATTTCGCTGTTCAGACAAGAAAACAGGAACTACTTGAACAACGTCTTAAGGAATGGGAACGATTAGAAGCAAGAGAAAAGCTAACTATTTCAGAGAAAGAATTATCTGGACTTATTTTTCAAAAAGGAATTGACAATGTAGGTTTCGCCAGAATAAGAAGCAAGGGCGACCAAGCACTATTCGGCGGCAAGACAACATTAGACATGAAAGCGAGATTGGGCATTCCTGACAACAGACCACTTGCTGACTTCTTACCGACAATAACCATTAAGGCCAAAGACTTTGCTAACGAATTGACGAATGTAAATATTCGTAAGGCTGACTTAAAATCTGAATCTGCAATTACAAATGAACATGTCAAAAATAATCAGGACGTAAGAGGGCTGTTGCTGAAAAGCGGTATTAAGCCGGAAAATTTACCGGCAGAAGAAGACCTCAAAAAAATTGAAAGGAAAGTGAAATCGGAAGACAAGAAACTTCTGAAAGAAACAAAGAAGTTGAAAAAGAAATAAGCCAACGCATTTACAGGCACATTTGGAAGACAAAGAAGGGCGTGCCACTAACATTGAGAGTTAACTTTTGGAAAGTTCCGAAACACCTAGGGAGTCCTTTGGACTTTCCAAAAGTTTCGCATGGAGTTAATCATGCCATTTGTTTTTCCGACCAATAGGTTTGGTGTGTGCGTTCGCAGTCTTCTCAATAAAAAACAGTTTTGCAGAACGTTAAAAAAACTAGTCCCTTTGGAAAAGAATACAACAATGTTCGCTCAAGTACTTAGTAAACCCTCCAAAAGTTGTCGCACAATAACCAATGGCGACTCAAGCTCTTTCCGTATATAAGCAATAGTATCTTCAATACATCTATGTATTTTCTTTGAGTCTTGTTCCCCTTTGACAAGGTATAGACTATCGTTACCCTTTAATTGATGTACAGATACCCCTCCGTAGTGTAGAAGAGCTCTCGAAAGAGTAGTGGACGATAGTCAAATGAACATCGAATGAATAACGGACCTATAACGGACTTGTAACGCACTTATAACGGAGGAAAAGCGCAGCAGTACTGATACTTTAAATAAATTTAATATATTTTATTCAAACTGATATTATGGTCCATCAAAATAATCTTTTACAGTTCAGCGGAAGTGTTGGAGAAATGGTTCATTACGAACGCAATGGTCAATTTTTTACGTGTGAGAGTTCATCGAAATACACTTACCACTATCGTTTTATTGAATGATTATTTGAGTAGATTTACCACATGGGGAACATCAAACTTTTTGAAAATAAAAAGGTACGTTCCGAGTGGAATGACCAGGAACATCAATGGTATTTTTCTATCATTGATGTAATTGAGGTTTTGACAGAAAGTCCAAGACCTCGAAAATATTGGAACGCACTTAAAACCAAGATATTAGAAGAAGGTTATGAGGAGTTGTCCCAAAATCTGGGACAACTGAAAATGCGAGTTAACTTTTGGAAAGTTCCGAAACACCTAGGGAGTCCTTTGGACTTTCCAAAAGTTTCATATTCCTACTCACTACTCACTACTGACTATTCACTATAACGGAGATAAATATTCCGTCGGAAACTCCACCACCATCACCTGCCCCAAACTTTCGAGTTTCACATATACTTTTTTCTTACCCCCTCTGATCACAGTGCCTTCATTCCCCATGAATACGCCGTGATTGACCATGATCTTCATTTCAGCTTGATAACCCTCTTCACTTAAAATAGCCAGACTGGCATCTTTTTCGGCGAGGTATTTTTTGATGGTCATCACTTCTTCATCTTTAATCACTGCCGGCTTGCCGAGATAATAGACGAAATTCAATACCCCATCTGTCATTAACACTTTGGTGCGTTCAGAGTCGTCAATATGTACAAAGACGTAGGATTTAAACAGCGGGTCTTCGATGATTTTTTTGCGGTCGCTCCATTGGCGTTCCACTTTCTGTAAGGGACACCAACTCTCAATTCCCTTGCGCACCAATAAGCTGTCAATTTTTTTCTCCCATCTGGGTTTGGTGTATAAAGCGTACCATTTTTTCTCAGGTTCCATGTGCTCACTTAGGTCTTAAAAAGAAACAGGCATTACAACTGTAATGCCTGCAAACATAGTAAAAATCATGTCTATTTTACCGCAGCAGTGGCTTTTGTAAACTCTGATGAGAGTCCGGTCAGCACTTTCACAGTTTCTCCGATATGCATATCCGTTTTCAAAGCTCTTAACCAAGCCTGATAGCGCTCCCCTTTGTTTTTATCCGGATTATTGAAAAATTTATCCTGATCGCTCACAGCAGGAACTATATTCATTTCTTCTTTTAGTCTCAACAAAGTATTATTCTGTGAAACCGTTGAACGAATGCGCTTTTGTAAGGACTTGTATTTATCAAGATTCAGACTTGCCGGTTCTTCGTTCAACTTAGACAGCCAAATCAAATTATCTTTCAACAGATTGAGTGAAGAATTCTCTTTCACTCTTTCGTTTTCAGCTTGTATTACCTGATCATGTCCATAGTCTTTGTGCCAGGTTAGATACGTGGCTTTCTCTATCTGATCCCAAGGCAATGCATGGGGTACATCTTTCTCGCGAATCTTCAAGTACTCATAACTATCCGGCAGTACAATATCCGGTTCAATACCTTTTAATTGAGTAGACCCTCCATTGATACGATAAAACATTTGGAAAGTGAGTTTTACCGCACCCATATCTGTTCTTCCGCTATTGAAATCTACAACCTTACCAAAAGGCACTGTTTTTTGTACTGTACCTTTTCCATAGGTAGAAGTGCTACCAATCACTACCCCTCTCCTATAATCCTGAATAGCCCCTGCGAAGATCTCACTCGCCGAAGCACTCAATTCATTCACCAATACAGCCAGCGGACCATCATACAAGGTACCCGGACGCTGATCACCATATACATTCGCTTTACCATCTCTATCACGTACCTGAACCACAGGACCTTGGTTGATGAACAAACCCACCATTTGTATCACTTCATACAAGGAGCCACCGCCATTGTTACGCAGATCAATGACCAGTCCGTTGATATTTTCTTTTTTGAGTTTAATGATCTCTTTCGCAACATCTTCAGAACAACGATTGCCGTTTTCTCTTTCATAGTCTGCATAAAACTCAGGCAACCAGATATAGCCAATCTTTTCTTTGCCTTCATTCACTACAGCACTTCTGGCAAATGTTTCATCCAATACAATTTCATCTCTTTGTAAAATGATGGTTTTGATCAGTCCGTCTGATTTTTTTACGGTCAAGCGAACTTCTGTTCCTTTGTTACCACGAATCAATTTTACCACATCTTCCGTAGCATAGCCTGCCACATCAACAGGTTCTGCCGCTCCTTGTGCTACTTTCAGGATCACATCATTCACGGATAATTCTCCTGATTTAAATGCAGCACCACCCGGTTGTATCGAGGCAATTTTTACACCATAATCATCTTCTGTTAATTGTGCACCGATTCCATAAAAACGACCGCTCATCTGCTCATCAAAAGATCTTTTTTCAACCGGAGCAAAATAGTCGGTATGCGGGTCCATCAAACTGGTGACAGAATTGATATAGGTATTGAAACGCTGTTCTTCTTTGATCGTGTTTTTGATGCGATCAAATCTCTTGGTCATTGCCTTGAGTACTTTTTCACGTGCTTCTTTTTCCAGCTCCTCATCGGTCTTTACTTCAAAATCTTTTTTGCCTTTGTTCTGTTCACGCTGTTCTTGTAACTCTACAAAACGTTCCAGTGTATAATACTTCAGTAATTTTCTCCAACGATCTTTTTGTTCAGCTTCATTGGCTGCATATCCGAGTTTGTCGGAATCCAGCATCGCTGTTTCATCCACTGAAAAATCAAAGGGCTTGGATAAAATTTCTTTGTATAAAACACCAACAGCATTCAAACGCTTTTCATAGATCAATCCGGCTTCCGGTGCAAATTTGATTTCTGCACCTTTGATCTCATCATCCAGCGTCAATTCATGTTTTTTCAGCGCGTTGATGTCCGACTGCAGAAAAAATGATTTATCTCCATCCAGATCATCTAAATATTTCTGGAATAGTTTTTTGGAGAAATCGTTATTGATATTTTTTGGACTGTAGTGCTGCGACTCTAATAAAGACCCTACTGCAGACAATAATCTTTGTCTTTGCGAAACCACTACATCCGTATAACCTGAGGATGTATAACGGAATGCGAAAAAAAGCGCACCGAATAATACAACGGTGAGCAATACTAAACCTTTTCTACTCTTCATAAATTCCTTGAATTTTTGCATGATTCTATCCAAAAATAACTGAAAACATCACTTGTTCCGCTCTCTGTAGAACCAATTAACAAAGGTTTTGATGAACGGTTGGCTTAAAAAAAACAGCCTTGAATGATGTATAAAATGCTGTTTTACCCTATTTTTGCACTCCCATAAAACGGAGAGCGTAGCTCAGTTGGTTAGAGCGTCAGTTTGTGGCACTGAAGGCCGTGGGTTCGAGACCCATCGTTCTCCCTCGAAAACCTATACTCCTAAGGCGTATAGGTTTTTAAATTTCTATACATGAGTTATATCCTTTTTCTGATTCCGGTTATCTCTGCATTCATTGGTTGGTTTACCAACTGGATCGCCATTAAAATGCTGTTCCACCCCAAAGAGCCTAAAAAGATATTGGGGATTACCATACAGGGCATATTTCCGAAAAGACAACAACAATTCGCTGAAAAACTGGGTAAACTGGTAAGTCAGGAGTTATTGTCTTTTGCTGATATCCAACAAAAACTGGTGCATCCCGATAATATACAGAAGTTAATGCCGGTAGTAGAAGAACATATTGATCAGTTCTTACGCAAGAAACTGGCAGAAGAAATGCCTGTGATCAGCATGTTTATCGGTGAAAATACAATTCAGCAGTTGAAAGGTATTTTCATGAAAGAACTGGAAAGCCTGTTCCCTGTGATCATGCAGCGCTATATGGGTCATTTACAACAGGAATTAGATCTGGAAAAAATTGTCACCCAAAAAGTAGCTGCTTTCTCCAGCGATAAATTAGAAGAGATCCTTCAGTCTATTTTATCCAAAGAATTCCGTTTTGTGGAGCTGATTGGTGCCGTTTTAGGTTTTATCATCGGTTTATTACAGGTTTTATTGACGCTTTTGACATAGTCACCGAATAAAACTATGGTATCACCGAGAATACCCCTATTGCCGGTACGCTGGCTTCAAACTTTACCCCTTTAAAATTGTCTTACTACCGTCTGTATAAACAAACAGAAGTTCCCGAATCATCGATGCAACTTTGCATCAGCATATTTCAATAGATCATCATGAACAAATTATTTACATTTTTCGCCTTCATCCTCTTGACTTTTTCCGCTGCTGCCCAGTTTCCGGGTGCCAGAATGGGTGGTGCCGGCGCGCCTCCAAATATGAATATGGGGCATTTTTATGGCAAAATCGTTGATAGTAAGACCAATAAAGGCATTGAGGGCGTAACTGTACAAATTACAGGTAACCGATTTGATACCGTAGCCAAGAAAATGGTGGAAGCGGTTCTGAATACTCAAATTACACGTGCCAATGGAGATTTCAGCTTTGAAAACCTTCCTATTTTTGGCAATTTTAAGCTGAAATTCAGTGCATTAGGTTATGCGAACCTGGAAAAAACGGTTTCTTTTGGTATCAAAATGCCTGCTCGCGGTGAAAGTCCCAACTTTCAGCAGATGGCAGGTATGACTGATAAAGACCTGGGCAATATCAAAATGGAACAGGATGCGACTGATCTGGGTAATGTTACCGTAACTTCTTCTGCCAAGCCGCAATTTGAAATGGGGATCGATCGTAAGATCTTCAATGTAGATAAAAATCTGGTGAGTGCCGGACAAACCGCTACTGAGATCATGAAAAACATTCCTGCTTTGAATGTGGATGTAGACGGAAATGTTACCCTGCGTAATGCAGCACCTACTATTTTTATTGATGGTCGTCCAACCACCATTACTTTGGATCAATTACCTGCCGATATCATCGACAAAGTGGAACTGATCACCAACCCTTCAGCAAAATTTGATGCATCGGGTGGTAATGCGGGTATCTTGAATATTGTTTTGAAGAAAAACAAGAAAGTAGGTTACAATGGTGGTTTGAGATCGGGTGTTGATTCTCGTGGAAGAATTAATTTGGGTGGTGATATCAATATTCGTCAGAATAAGATCAATGCTTTTTTAAGTGGCTCATACAATCAGCGTAAATCGATCACCAATACCATGAATGACCGCGATAACCTTTTCTCTACACCTAGCAGCTTGTATATTGTAGGTAAAGGTGTGAGCACCGGTTTCTTTGGTTTCTTCAGAGGTGGACTTGATTTCCTGGTAGATAACAGAAATACAATTTCAATCGCTGCCAATTATAATAGAGGTCAGTTTGACAACTCTAATACACAAAGAGCAGATTCTACAGTGAGTGGTGTATACACTTCTTACAATGATATCCTGAACAACAGTCGTAGTAATTTTCAAAACTTTGGAACACAACTAAGTTACAAACACAACTTTGCACGCAGCGGTGAAAACATCTCAGCAGATGTCAATTTTAACTCAAGCAAGAACGATAATAATTCATTTGTAAATACCAGTACATTCAGAACTGATAACAGTATCAAGTTCCCTGCTTTGTTGCAGCAAACAATCGGCGATGGAACGAATAAGTTTTATACTTTCCAGACTGATTATGAAAACCCATTAACAGAAAGCACCAAATTGGAATTGGGTGGACGTGCTGCAATACGCGACTTCGGTAATACCAGTGACCAGTATAGATATGATTACAGTACCAACAAGTATACGCTGATTCCTGCTATCAGTAATCGATACAGATTCAACGATCAGGTATATGCAGCCTATGTATCTTACAGTTTCAAAGTGAAAAAATTCAGTTATCAATTAGGCTTACGTGCTGAGAGTTCAAGTTATACAGGTACACTTTTGAAAACAACAGGTGCTGATTCTGCACAGTTCAAAGTTGATTTCCCTTTGAGCTTATTCCCAAGTGCATTTATCACTTATAAAGTAAATGATAAACAAGATCTTCAATTGAACTATTCACGTCGTGTGAACAGACCTAATTTCTTCCAGTTGATGCCTTTCCCTGATTTTTCTGACCCTCAGAACATCAGCGTAGGTAATGCTGCTTTGAAACCCGAATTCACCAACTCATTTGAAGTATCATACAACAATGCTTACAAGCGTGGCGCAAATTTCTTGGTAACAGGTTTCTTCAAGTACAGTACCAACCTCATCACCAGATACTCTTATACCGGTAAAAATGAACTGAATCCTGCTGATACCAACTTGGTATTCTACAATTCATTCATCAATGCCGATAACAGCATCATTTATGGTTTGGAATTGAGTAACAAAATGCCTGTTACCAAGTGGTGGGATTTGACTTTAAGCGCCAACTTATTTAGCGCTAAAATCAATGCAACCATTCCCGGACAAAACATCAGCAATGATGCAAGAGTAAGCTGGTTTGCAAAAATGAACAGTGCATTCAAAGTATCCAAAGGATTATCGATCCAGTTCAGTGGCGATTACCAAGCTAAAACCGTATTACCTCCGGGAACCGGTGGTGGTGGTCGCGGCGGCGGTGGCGGCGGTGGTATGATGTGGGGTGGTGGTATGCAAGGTACTGCTCAAGGATTTAACCTCCCACGTTACGGCTTTGATTTGGCTATCCGTAAAGAGTGGACTTGGAAAAATGGACAAAGTGGTTCTCTTACTTTAAGCATGAATGATATTTTCCGTACACAATTATTTGAATCCTATAGTGAAAGTGATTTCTTCCAGCAGACCAGTCAGCGCAGAAGAGATCCGCAGGTTTTACGTCTGAACTTCAACTACCGTTTTGGTAAGTTTGATGCCGCTCTATTCAAACGCAAAAACACCAAAGCCGATCAAGGTGGTGGAATGGATATGATGCAACAGTAGGAAATAAAGAATAAAAAATAAGAAATGAGGAATAAGAAAGTAATTAAAATACATTTTCTCATTCCTCATTTCTTATTCCTCTGTTCCTCTGTTTCTTATTCTCTACCTATTCTTCCCTGTCAGCATCGGTACAAAAGAAAATTCTTCAAAAGCTTCTTCATGTAAAGAACCATCTTCTTGTTTAGTGAGTCGGAGCATGCGTTGGTTTTCTCCTTCATCCACCGGCAACACCATGATGCCTCCTACCTTCAACTGCTGTACTAATTTTGGTGGAATGAAGGGTGCTGCTGCAGTGATCAATATTTTATCATAAGGTTGAAATGCAGGTAAACCTTCGAATCCATCTCCAAAGAAAAACTTTAGATTGGGATACTTCATTTTAAAAACATAGGCACTGTGTTGATCGTATAATTTTTTTTGACGCTCGATCGTGTACACTTTGGCTCCCATTTCTGCCAGTACCGTAGACTGATACATACTTCCCGTTCCAATTTCTAGTACCTTCTCCAATTTTTTGACTTTTAGCAACTGTGTCTGATAAGCAACCGTGTAAGGTTGAGAAATGGTTTGTCCTTCTCCTATCGGGAATGCCCTGTCTTCATAAGCAATTTTATCAAAAGCAGAATCCAAAAAGAAATGACGTGGTATATTATTCATCGCCTCGAGTACCGCTTCATCGGTAATTCCTTTCTCTCGAAGTAATTGGATCAACTGACGCCTCAGTCCTTTATGCTGGTAAGTATCTTCAAATTTCGGTTTCATAAGCTTTACGAATATACTGTTTCCCTATGGGTGTCGGTATTGTTTTCTTCGACTGTGAAAAGAAAAATCGAAATGACAATTTTCCCACATATTCATGTGATACGAAAAACCTTTAAAAGATCAATAGAACCGCAAATACAAAGTTCTCTTTTGCAGCTACAAGCTATATGTAGAATTGCAAAAAAGTAATATGAAAAAGATTATAACATTTTTAAGTCTAGTAGTTTTCCTAATAGCTTGCGAAAAAGAAGCCAATAAGCCGGCGCCATATACGCCTCCGGCTCCGTCGTTTAAAGCTACCCTAGTAGGCAACCAAGCGTTCTTGCCCGATACAGTTATCGTTAGTTCAGAGCAATTGGTACAAGGTGGTCCTTATATGCTGAGAATATCTGCTGAAAAAAAGATTAATGCAGACAGCTCTATCATTGTATTTTTTATTATTGAAGATTTTACAAAAGATAATAACACAGAAAGTAAAACCATCAACCTTACCACTAATAGACCCGCCTACTTTATGGAGGTGAATGATAAGGTAAACTCAACACGCATAGTATATCATTTTTCTCAGAGCGGAACTTTAATATTGAATAAGATCGGCGCGGATTATATCAATGGAACTTTCCAATTCACCTATTTCACATTCGATAAATATGGCGCTAAGATCGGCGAGCATCCAATTCAAAATGGTGAATTCAAGAATTTAAGAATTAAGAGAAAATAAGTAGTTGTATGGGACGCAGATTTATTATGATTATTTATGATTAATCATAATACATCATAATAAATCTGCGTCCCATCACAACAAATAAAAAAAGAGGCTGTATCAAAAGTCTGATATAGCCTCTTTCTTTTACTATCTCCCATGGACCATGGACTATTGACTATAAGCCATAAATTGAATCCCGGCACTCTTCTCTTGACTCACTTCAATTTCATATCAGCAATGATCCGCTCAATCTTCTGTTGAAGTGAGGCATAGGTACTATCAAAATCTTCTTTACTTTTCAATACAGTGTTCACGCTAAAGTAAAATTTGATTTTAGGTTCCGTACCGGAAGGACGTGCTGATATTTTACTACCATCTTCTGTAATAAACTGGAGCACATTACTTTTAGGAAGATCAATCTTCCACTCTTCACCGGTAATCAGATTTTTACCTTTTTGAAGTTCATAATCCAATAAGGTAACCACTGGAGAGCCATCAATAGAAGAAGGAGGCTGATTCCGATAATTTTCCATCATGTCAGCAATTTCTTTTTGCCCATTCATTCCCTTCTTGGTGATACTGATCAGGTTTTCATAATAGAAGCCATACTGCATGTATAACTCTATCATCTTATCAAATAAAGTTCTGCCTTTTGCTTTTTCATAAGCTGCCATTTCACACATCAAAGCCACTGCACTCACGGCATCTTTATCTCTGATCTTATCTCCGATCATCAATCCAAAACTTTCCTCTCCCCCAATCACATAATTCTCTTTCCCTTCTTTTTCTTTGATCAGCTCCGCGATCCATTTGAAACCCGTCAGTACATTATAACAGGCTACCTGATTTTGTTTGGCTACTTCATTGATCATATTGGTAGTTACGATCGTGGAAATGACCATATCATTGGACTGGGCAATGCCTTTTGTTTTACGTGCTTCGATCATATAAGCAAATGCCAGCACAGCCGTTTGATTTCCATTCATCAACACCCACTCACCTTTGTGATTTTTCACACCAATACCCACCCTGTCTGCATCCGGATCGGTACCAAGTAAGATATCCGCATCCATTGCTTTTGCTTTTTGCAGACCAATACTCATGGTCTCGCTTTCTTCCGGATTCGGATAGACAACGGTTGGGAAATTACCATCGGGTACGGCTTGTTCTTCTACCACGGTAACATTGGTAAATCCAAACGCTTTTAATACATCAGGCACCAATGTAATGCCCGTTCCATGTATAGGCGTATACACAATCTTCAAATCGTGTTGCGCTGCGATTACATCCGGGTATACACTCAACCCTTTCACCATCTGCAGGTATGCCTGATCCATCTCCGCTCCCATGAGGGTGATATTGTTCGCGCCTCCTTCCCATAACACTTCATCCACACTCGTAATCGCTTCCACTTCTTTGATCACATTTTTATCATGTGGTGGTACCAATTGTCCGCCATCATTCCAATATGCTTTGTAACCATTGTATTCTTTAGGATTATGTGAGGCTGTACATACCACCCCTGCATGACAACCCAAATGTCTGATTGAGAAACTGAGTTCAGGAGTAGGTCTTAATGCTTCAAACAGAAATACCTTGATACCATTCGCAGCAAATACATTTGCAGTGGTTTCCGCGAAAAACCGACTGTTATTACGACTATCATGTCCGATAGAAACTTTGATCTCTTGATTGGAGTAGGTCTTTTTCAAATAATTGGCAAAGCCTTGTGTAGCCATCCCAATGGTATATTTATTAACGCGATTGGTACCTACACCCATGATACCTCTCAATCCACCGGTACCAAACTCCAGGTTACGATAAAATGCATCTGCCTGTTCATCCTCCGGCATTTTTCGAATGGCATCTTTTGTAATCTCATCATAGTTACCTGATAGCCATGTATTGAGTTTCTCTTGTATTCTAGCATCCATAAAAGCAGATTTTGAAATGATTGTTGAACAAGTTTATCAATATTTTCCCAATTTTCATGGGTAAATATCAGTCTTCATGATTAGGAAATATAAGCCCCTTCCACTTCCCCATCTTTCACTTCAACCTGAATATGATCTTGAAGCGTGGTGGAAACAGACAATCCTACATAATCCGGTTTAACGGGAAACATTTTATGCATGCGTTCAACCAGTACAAGGGTTTGAATGGTTTTGGGGTGAAAATTGAGCAAGGGTTTCAGCCCAAATAACAATGTTCTGCCACTATTGGTAACATCATCTGCAATCACCACATGTAATCCGGTGAAATCAATCACCTCACTAACAGTCACCTCTTTAGGAGACACTTTATCCAATGAGATGGATGCAGTTTGTATGTTGTTGGAAATGTATTTTTTCAAATGCTCGGCGATTTTATCTGCAATCACCATCCCACTATTGCGGATCCCTAAAATGATGACAGGCGCTTCATCCCCATTCAATTGTTCAGCCAGTTCCAATGCCATACGATGCAACTTTCGAGCTGCTGCGTCCTTGGTTAAGATATAATTGCGGTTACCCATATCTGCGATTTATGTTCAAATGTAGGAACATTAAAACCAATCAACAATCCCATTTCCAACCAATCAAAACTGCTATCTTAGCACCCTAAGACCAACCATATGCAATATCTCCAACAAATTCTTTTTGTGGCTTTAGCAGCCGTATCTGTTTGGTTATTCGCACGTAAAGCCGGACAAATACGCAGGAATATCCTTTTGGGAAAAGAAGAAGCGCTTAATGATCAGCCTGCCTTACGCTGGAGGAACTTGTTATTGCTGGCATTGGGACAAAAGAAAATGTTTTCCAATCCATTGGTAGCGGTCATGCACTTCGTGATCTATGCAGGATTTATCATCATCAATCTGGAAGTATTGGAGATTGTATTAGATGGTATTTTAGGGAAACATCGATTGTTTGCTGAGCCATTGGGTGAATTGTACAATTGGCTGATCAATGCATTTGAGTTTTTAGCAGTGGGTGTAATATTGGTTTGTATTGTTTTTTTATCGCGTAGAAATATTATTAAACTCAAACGTTTTATCAGCAAAGACTTGAACGGATGGCCAAGATCTGATGCCAATTATATTCTGATCACTGAGATTGTGCTGATGAGTCTTTTTCTGACCATGAATGCCACTGATCTGGTATTACAAGAAAGAGGAGACAGCCACTATCCTGCTACCGGTTCATTTTATTTTTCAGGATTATTGAGTCCTATCTTCTCCGGATTTTCAGACGGTACTTTAATTGCCATCGAGCGCACTTGCTGGTGGCTACATATTGCGGGCATTTTTGCCTTCCTGAATTATCTACCTTATTCAAAGCACTTACATATCATGCTGGCATTCCCCAACGCATATTATGCCAGACTGGAATCTCCCGGCAAAATGAAAAATATGCCTAGTGTTCAAAATGAAGTGTTGTATGCCATGCAACCCGAGCTTGCCCCAACAGATGCAGCACCACCGGCACGTTTTGGCGCGAAAGATGTATTTGATTTGAGTTGGAAAAACTTACTGGATGCGTATAGCTGTACTGAATGCGGCAGATGCTCAGCTGCTTGTCCGGCCAATACTACCGGCAAACTGTTAAGCCCTAGAAAGATCATGATGGCCACCCGCGATCGTCTGGAAGAAGTAGGACGTAATATTGATGCTAACCAATCATTTCAGGATGATGGCAAATCATTGTTACATGATTATATCTCAGTAGAAGAATTAAGAGCCTGTACCACCTGTAATGCTTGTGTGGAAGAATGTCCGGTGAGTATTTCCCCATTAGAGATCATTACAGAATTACGCAGATCACTGATCATGGAAGAAAGTAATGCCCCACAAGAATGGAATGGCATGTTTAGCAATACCGAAAATAATTTTGCTCCCTGGAAATTTTCTCCGGAAGAAAGAGACCAGTGGGCGATTCAATAATACAAATAAGGAACAAGAAAGAGGAAACAAGAGACAAGGAAATATTTCATGAACGATACATTTTCATTTCCTGTTTCCTGTTTCTTGTTTCTTGTTTCTTGTTTTTTGTTTCTTGTTTCTGATTTCTAATTTTATCCAATACCTATGACACTATCTCCATTTCCTTTCTCTATTACAGACTTCAATACCATTGAACCTGAGATCCATCAGGGCATCACCGGTTTTGCAGAATGGAGGATACTGCATAGGGATAATATCCGTATCCGTTTGGTTACTTATTCTCCCGATTATCTCGCTGATCATTGGTGCAATAAAGGGCATATCATTTTCTGCGCTGAAGGCGAAATGGAGACGGAACTGCACAATGGAGAAAAGCATTTATTACAAAAGGGACAAGTATATACCGTTGGAGATAATGCAGATGCACATCGCTCTTATTCCAAAAATGGTTGTGTCCTATTTATTGTTGACTAGATCCAAGGTTTATACAACATCCTGTATAACTGGATCAATGCTGTGATGATGAATATCACACCCATGATCTGATTGAGGGTTTTATTGCTGGTATTGTTTCTTTTCACCAGCCAATTTCCGCCATGAATATACAATGCCAATCCGGCAATGGTTCCCACACCCGCGCCTGCAGTGAATACATGAAAGGCTGTGGCTGTTATGGGTAATACCTGGGTTTGAATCATGGTAGAAGTCCATAAGAACCAAAAAGGTATTTGTACAGGATTCAAAGCACTCATGGTGAGTCCGAGCAGGAAACGATGCAGTTGATTGTCTAGGATCACCGAACGCTCTTCTTTTTTTTGTTTACGTGCCAAGATAAATGCCAGCATTCCTAACACCAAAAAAAGCAATACGGTGATCCAACCCAACGCCACAAACCAAGTACGGTGTTGAACCACCCAATCCATACCCGTCAGTGCAAATCTCAGGTACAACATCTCAACAATGGCTACCCCAATGGCATACATCCATGCTTTTTTGGCCCCTTCCTGGATACAGATTTGGGTTGCGGTAAAACTCATATTTCCCAGGGGTAATTGTCCCAGAAAGCTAATCAAGCAAGCCACAAAGAAGATATACACCATAGTCCGACGCTAAAAGTTCAAATGTAATGGTTACAATATACATCAGCAATCAAGCAAACTCAATAAGATTTGTATCAATGGAAAAAAAGATCCCTTCAAACATCCTATTGTGGTATAAAATGTTAGCCATAAATTTACGGCGTAAGGATTCATACATCTAACCGCTGGCAAACAGCAATAACTGAACGCATATGAAAGTGATGACCATGGCAGAAATGGCAATGACTGGTGAAAGTCCTGAAATTTTATTTTGGGTAGGTTGTGCCGGAAGCTTTGATCAAAGAGCGCAGAAGATCACCAAAGCCTTTGCTTCTATTCTAGATAAAGTAGGGATGCGTTATGCTATTCTGGGCAAAGAAGAAGCCTGTACCGGCGATCCTGCACGCAGAGCGGGTAATGAATTTCTCTTTCAAATGATGGCGTATCAGAATATTCAGGTCCTGAATGGATATGGCATCAAAAAAATTGTAACGACCTGTCCACATTGTTTCAATACGCTCAAAAATGAATACCCTGAGTTGGGTGGAAATTATGAAGTCATTCATCATACTACGCTCTTACAACAACTCATCGATGAAGGACGTATTCAACTAAAAGAAGGAGGTGCTTTTAAAGGAAAAAAAATCTCTTTCCATGATAGCTGTTACCTCGGACGCGCCAATAATATTTATGAAGCCCCCAGAAAAGTACTGGAAGCATTAGATGCCGAACTCGTTGAAATGAAAAGATGCAGAAGTAAAGGCCTCTGCTGTGGAGCCGGGGGGGCTCAAATGTTCAAAGAAGACGAACCCGGAAACCAACGCATCAATATTGAAAGAGCCGATGAAGCCCTTGCCACCGGTGCCGGATTTATCGCCGCAGCTTGTCCATTCTGCAACACCATGATGACAGACGGTGTGAAAAATCGTGAAAAAGAAAATGAAGTAGCAGTGTTGGATGTAGCTGAGTTGGTGGCGCAGAGCATGGAGTGATGACAGATCTATGATTTTTTGATTTTTTACTTTTGACTTTTTAATTTTCTTTCATCCAAAATAAAAAAATCTGTCATCTGACATCTGCCGTCTGACATCCGAAATTCCTCTCTATCTTTGCAGTATGGATCTCAACTATCAGTCTTTTGTACCGGCAGATTTCCACGACAGCTCTCGGGTGTGGATATACCAATCTTCACGATTATTTTCCATGAGTGAGGCTTTTGAGTTGGAAACCATTTTCAATGAATTTACGACTAATTGGTTGAGTCATGGCACCCCTGTAAAAGGGTATGCGAATCTGTTCTTTGGACAATTCATTGTAATTATGGCCGATGAAACCGCTACGGGTGTGAGTGGGTGCAGTACAGATAGTTCTGTAAAAATGATCAAAGAAATTGAAGCTCGTTTCAAAGTGAATATGTTCGACAGACAACAACTGGCTTTTATTGTGAAAGATAAAGTACAGTTATTACCACTGTCGCAATTGAATTATGCTTTGGAAAATCAATTTATTGTACCCGATACATTATACTTTAATAATCTGGTAGCCAACAAGAAAGAATTACTGGAGAACTGGTTGATTCCTGTTCATAAAAGCTGGCTGGCAAACAGACTCAAAGTAAGTTGAACGGATTCCTCCAAGCATTACCGATTATTGCTGTTGCTTCTCTTTTTCAATAGAAAAAAACGGGCTACTTCGCCTAATAAGCCAACGAAAAAAGTAATGGCTCCAAGTATCATTGAATCTGTAAAACCCCACTCAAGAAGCCAATAAACAATAGCAAAAACCATTAGCGCAAAAATAAAAGCGGCAATTAGCATACTTACTAAATATTTCATGTCACGGCTTTGTACCTCTAATATAACAACTATTTATAATTTCGTATAGTTATTGCAGAAGTTTTCTCAAATAAACCATTATGAAGAAAAACTTACTACTCATACTTCTTTTATCATCCATTACCGCTTTCACTCAAACAACAGCTAAACAACCCAAAAAGCACATATCAGATCTTGGAGTCAGTCTTGGCAGCTCTCTGGATAATCTGGGTGGATTTAGTTCAGGTGTTGATATTCGTTTTATTCCGGTAAGTACACAAAAAATAAGTTGGACAGTAACACCCGGATTTACTTATTTCAATAAAAGAAATGGCGGGTTTGTTGTTTTGAAGTCTGGCGTTATGTTTCCGGTTACCGATCGTTTATATGTATCAGGCGAAACAGGTATTGGCATTTTTACAGAGGGTGGTGAAAGTTTTATTCTTTCTCCGGGGATAGGTACCAATAGCAAAAACCTGAACTTTAGCTTACGGTATGAGAGATTTAGTAGTGATACTTCTCAACTGGCATTTAGATTAAGCATCAGCTTATGAGATGAGATTTAATCGGCAGCTTTGATTTTTTGCAAAGCTGCTTTTTTATCTTTCTCACTCAGCTTCGATTTCTGTACCACTTTATTCAACTGATAACTAACAGCAATTCTGAAGTTGCGTGTATTACTGGAATTAAAACTCTCCAGGTTAAAATTCGCGCCATAGGTATAGTTGGTAAATCTTTGAGGCGTGAATGGATCTATCGCGTTAAAACTCAAGATCAGTCTACGATCAAAGAAGCGATGCTGCACACCTAAATTCATGTTTACATTACTCCTGCTTCTTCCCTGCGGATTGGCAAAATTGCTGAATCGAATATTTCCCTCGAAGGTTAATACATTACTGGGCGTAAACGTATAATTCAAACTGCTGTAAAAACTATTGCCATCACGATAGCGATACAGTTTCTTTTCCGTTTCACTGTATTTATTCATTGTATAACCCATACTGGTATTTACCCGAAATTGTTTGCTGAAAGTGTATCCACCCCATATACTGGCTTCATATTCACGTCTGTCAGCAATATTGAGCCAACTCAGTTCTGTTTTTCCATCTCCTACCAGATTACGGATAGAGTTGAATACATCTTTCAATCGATTATACCCTATGGATGTGTTGATATAGTATTTTCCTTTGATCCAACTCAAATTCCAATCAAAATTATCAGACAGTGTTGGTCTCAAATAGGGATTACCAAAACGAAGATTATACGGATCACTGTAATCTACATTTGGATTCAATTCACCAATACCCGGTCTACGTATCGTAGCACGATAAATAAGGGTAGAGTTCAGTGATTTATTAAACTCTTTCCGTAGAGATATATTAGGTAATACATTCCAGTATCCATTATTCACATCCGAACCATTGCCTTTCAAAAAGGTGAATCCCATTTCAGTATGTTCTGCCTGCAGACCAAAATTCAATCGCCAACCTTTTCCAAAAGACAATCCGTATCCTGCTCTGGCAGTAAATATATTTTGTAAGAACTCAAAATCATTACTCAGGATATCATTCGGAATAAAGACTCCATCTGATTTTCTAAGAAAACTCGTATTCAGTGTATTGTGAAAGAATGATCGATTGTAAAACATACCGGTAGAAAAATTGGAGCCTTTCTTTTTCAGTGGCTTATTATAATCCGCACGTATCGAAGCAGAACGATTGAGATTATCAAAGAATTGAGATTGTGTAGAATCAACACCTGTTGCAGAAAAGTCTGGATTCAAAAACTCCTGAAAAAATGCTCGATCATTATTGTTCTTATTCGCATTCACATTTAGGATAACTCGAATAAACTCTGCCGGATTTTTTGCTTTATGCGTATACGATAGACTAGCGTTATGTCCATACCCCTCTCCTTTACTTCCATTGGTTCTGGTACTATTTCTATACACTTCTTTATTTCGGTTGATATTCACAAAAGTGTTTACACTTTCATTACCATAATAATTCAAATTTCCTTGATAAGTGAAATTCAGTTGATTCCTCTTATTCAATTCAAAATCAGTCTGCACACGGAGATTGGGACGCAGGTTTTTGTTTTCGAATGAACCTGTTGTATTAAAGTAATTGGTAGAGTCTCGATAAATATTTTCTCTTTTAGAATAGCTGTTACCTGTTAAAATGCTTCCACCCAATCCGGCAGTAATATTGATAGAAAAAGGCTGTGTTCGATAACTGGCATTGACTGCCAAATTACCTTCTCCTCTTGTCCCCATACTCAACGATGTTCTACCCACCCAGCCAATCTTTCCTTTTTTGGTAACGATATTAATGACACCACCTGTCTCTGTTGCATATTGCGGTGGTGGATTGGTCATGATCTCAATCTTTTCAATACTGCTTCCGGGTAAGCTTTCCAGAAGATCTTGTAACTGTTGTGCGTTCAATTCTGTGGGCTTATCGTCGATAAGGATTCGGGGCTCTTTTCCTTTTAGTAATATCTTACCTGTGGGATCATTATTGACCAAGGGCATGTTTTTCAGTAATTCCGCGGTACTGGCTCCCCCGCTCAAAGCACTTTCGCCAACATTATAAGTGATCTTATCATCCTTGTTTTCAATCAATGGTTTTTCGGCGTATACAATTACCTCGTTCAGGGTGCTTGCAGCATCATTCAATTTGATATCTCCCAAATTAAAATCATACCGCTCCGGGCGCAGATAAATACTATCAATATTCATCTGAGCAAACCCTACCATTACCACAGTTAATCTGTAATAACCAAGCGAAAGCTTATTAAATTCAAATGCTCCATTTTTATCTGCAACAGTTGATAACCGACGTGTAGTATCACCCAGATCTTTTAATTGAAGGGAAGCAAATGCCAAAGGTTTGCCGGTTTTAGCTTCCAGTATATTACCGATAATAAGTCCCAGCTGTGCGCGAGATTTCTCAGATGTGTTCTGAGCAATAAGTGTTGATGATAGTAGTATCCCTATCCAAAGTAGATAAATTCTCAAGATCTGTCGATTGCTAGAGAACAAATTAAAGATTAATAGGTTATTATTGGCGAAATTCTATACAATTGGCCCTATCTCCCCAAAAATCGGCAGATAAGGTATTTGAGTGGACTTTAAGACTGTAAACTATGTACACAATTTTTGGTATTCCCAATTGCGACACCGTGAAAAAAGCCATCACTTGGCTGAAAGAAAACAAGATCGATTACCAATTTCATGATTATAAAGTTGCCGGTATTGATACCGCTACATTACAATCATGGTGCGAACAGGTTAATTGGGACATCATCTTCAATAAAAGATCGACTACTTATAAAGAACTCCCTAGCAGTTTACAACAGTCTATAACAACAGCTGCAAAAGCCATCCCCGTGATGCAACAACATACCAGCATCATCAAAAGACCCATCATAGTAAAGAAAGGAAAAGTAGTGGCTGTTGGTTTTGATGCGAGGAAATATGAGGAGATTTTTGGTAGTGGTCGATAGTCCATAGTCCATGGTCGATGGTTTTCCCCAAATACTATGGACGATGGACTATGTACCATGGACTATTTCAACAACTCCTTCAGCTTATCCTGCAATGCTTGTGCCCTGAGATCTCGGGCGATGATTTTCCCGTTGGGGTCGATTAACATGTTTGCAGGGATGCCTTGAATATTGTACATCTTGGCCACTTCATTGTCCCAAAATTTCAGATCACTGACGTGTGTCCAATCCAATTTGTCTACTTTGATAGCTTGTAACCAATTGTTTTTATCCTGATCCAAAGAAACACCCAAGACTGTAAAGTTTTTATCTTTGAACGTATTATATGCAAGTACTACATTGGGATTTTCTTCACGACAGGGTCTGCACCAACTCGCCCAAAAATCTACCAACACATATTTTCCTTTGAAAGAAGATAACGAAACAGACTTGCCATTCACATCATTTTGCGTGAAATCCAATGCCTGTGAGCCTATTCTACCTATTTTAGATTTATTGATCGTTTGGGCAATGATCTCTGCATAAAACCCTTTTTGCACAATGGGCTGTAAATCATTGTAACGCGCTTCTAACTCATCAAGGTCATCGTACAATGGACCTACCGCAAATAACACAAACGGACTTACCGGAGATGCTGCATTATTCTTGATAAATTCGGCTGCTGTAGCCAGTAATATGGCTTTGTTTTGATTGAAAACATTGATTAAAGAATCACGCTTTGCATTAGAGGATGACTGTTGATTGATGGTATTCGCCAATGTATTCAACTTATCTTTTAGCGGATTGAATTTTACCCTGAAACGTTCATAATCTTTCTGAACAGCAGACCCACTGATGACAGCAGCTTCCAAATTAGAAATTTCTCCATCCAGATTTACAGCATCATTTCCAATGAACATGTCTAATTTCTCATTCTTCCCATTGAATGCGATCTGTACCAATTCCGGTTGGGTAAGCTTGCCTTTGAGTGTAAATTGACCATCTTTTGCAGTTGCCGTGGCAATGGTTTGCCCGGTAACGCCATTGGTGAGAAACACTGTGGTATTATCTGATAATCCTTTCAATATTCCCTTGATCTCGTAACTATCAACACCTACCTGCGCCAGCATGCTCAGTGGCAAGCATAATAAAAAGAGTAGTTTTTTCATATTATCTGGAATGTCTTTGTTTCAATATATCAATGACAGACTGTAATTTATAACCTTTCGCGTTAAGCAAAAGTAAATAATGGAATAAGAGGTCGGCAGCTTCATTTAGAAACAGTTCCTCATTGTTATCTTTAGCTTCAATTACCAGCTCTACTGCCTCCTCACCTACTTTTTGCGCTACTTTATTGATGCCTTTAGAAAAGAGTTTGGCAACATAAGACTCTTCAGGTGAAGCTTGTTTACGTAAGCGAATGATATCTTCCAGGTATAAGAGAAAGTCTTCGCTATGATTTCTTTCACTCCAGCAAGTATCTGCTCCGGTATGACAAACAGGTCCTACGGGATGAACCTGAATCAGCAAAGTATCCTGATCACAATCCACTGCCATACTTTTTAATTCCAAAAAATTGCCACTTTCCTCACCCTTTGTCCATAATCTATTCTTACTGCGACTGAAAAAAGTAACTTTTCCGGTTTCTTCAGTCTTGGTAAGTGCCTCTTGGTTCATAAAACCCAGCATCAGTACTTTATGGGTTTCAATATCCTGTACGATAGCAGGCACCAACCCATCCGCATATTTTGAAAAATCAACTTTCATAATTCAATTATTTATGCTGCTCCATAATCCTATACTACAACATTCAATATTCGATATTCATCATTTTCTAACCACCACTCCATTTTCTGCAAGATACTGCTTCAATTCCGGTATCCCTATTTCTTTAAAGTGAAAGATACTGGCAGCAAGTGCTGCATCTGCTTTCCCTTCTTTGAAAACAGTAGTAAAATGTTCCATTGTACCACCGCCACCGGAAGCAATCACCGGTACAGGTAATGCTTCTGCTAATTGAGCCGTAATATCCAGCGCAAAACCTTGCTTGGTTCCATCATGATTCATGGAGGTCAGTAAAATTTCTCCCGCACCCAATGCCACTCCCTGTTTTGCCCAATCCAAACAAAGCGTTTCTGTTTTTACTCGTCCACCATTCAGGTACACATACCAATTACCATCTTCTTCCCGACGGGTATCAATGGCCAAAACCACGCACTGTGAACCGAATTCTTTAGACAGCTCTGCAATCAATTCCGGTCTTTTAAAAGCAGCCGTGTTTACAGATATTTTATCTGCTCCATTTTGAAGTAACGCTCTTACATCTTCTACACTACTAATACCACCACCCACCGTAAAGGGAATATTGATTTTGTGGGATATTTTATTGACCAATTCACTTAGTGTTTTTCTTTTTTCATTGGTGGCTGTAATATCCAGAAACACCAATTCATCAGCACCCGAGGCAGCATACAGCGCTCCTAATTCAACAGGATCGCCCGCATCTCTTATATTTTCAAAATTGACTCCCTTAACGGTTCTGCCATCTTTGATATCTAAACAGGGTATGATTCTTTTTGTCAGCATACAAGCTTTTGTTATGATTATTGATTCATAAGACTGAGCTCTTCCAGACTGATTCTATTTTCATAGATAGCTTTCCCTACAATCGCTCCTTTACATCCTATTTCTTTTAATTGCACTAAATCTGTAAGATTACTAACACCACCACTGGCAATAAAATGAAGATCAGGGAATTGACTGATGATCTTTTGATACAATGCAATGGATGGGCCTTCCAATTTACCATCTTTGCTCACATCTGTACAGAACAGTTGTGAAATTCCAGCCGCTTTATATTGTTCGATAAAATCTAAGATATTGATATCAGTTGTCTCCAGCCATCCGCCAACTGTTATCTTTTCATCTTTTACATCGGCCCCCAATAAAAATTTTGATGCGCCATAAGCCTGTAACCATGCTACAAACTTGGCTTCCTCTTTCACTGCCAAACTACCGATTGTTGCGTAAGCTGCGCCGGAATCAAAAACAATACGAAGATCTTCTTCTTTTTTGATGCCACCGCCAAAATCAATGATCATAGTGGTTTTAGCGGTTAGTTGCTCCAATACTTTCCAGTTTTTCACTGCCCCTGCTTTTGCACCATCGAGATCTACTAAGTGTAGTCTGTGTAATCCTGCATCCTGAAATTGCAACGCCACTTCTAATGGATGTTCATTGTAGATGGTCTTCTGTGCATAATCGCCTTGTGTGAGTCTTACGCATTTACCATCAATAATATCAATAGCCGGTATAATTTGCATGCATGCATTTATAAGGTTAAAAAATTCTTTAGGATTTGTTCTCCCACAGCTGCACTCTTTTCCGGATGAAACTGTACTCCATAAAAATTATCTCGATGTAAAGCCGCACTATAGGGTTGAACATAATCTGTTGTTGCTATGGTATGCTCACCTTTTGAAGCATAATAGCCATGAACAAAATAACAGAAACTGTTTTCGGGTACATCTTTGAAAAGATGGGTTGACAAATCACTGATCGTATTCCAACCAATTTGCGGCACTTTCAATCCTGCTGATTTCACCGGTTGAAACAATTTGACCTGCTCATCAAAAATGCCCATACAATCTGTATCGTTTTCTTCAGAATGTTTACACATGAGTTGCATACCCAAACAAATTCCCAATACAGGTTGTTGCAGTTCTTTAATCAGCACATCCAACGATTTTGACTCGAGATAATGCATCGCTGTACTAGCTTCCCCAACACCCGGAAAAATCACCTTATCAGCCGAGCGGATCAATTCATGATCATCCGTGACAAGTGCAGAAGCTCCGATTCGTTCCAGTGCATATTGAACAGACTGAATATTTCCCGCATTGTATTTAACGATCACTACCTTCATAATACTTGATTCAAAAATTGCTGGGTTAATGATTGAATATCTCCCGGCTGCTCCAATGCTTTGATATAGGCCGATCCAATGATGGCACCATTGGCATATCGACATGCAGTATCAAAAGTTGTTTTGTCCTTGATACCAAAACCAACCAATACCGGATTCTGTAGCTGCATATCTTTTAACCGCTGTAAATACTTAGCCACTTGATCAAAGTCTTTCTCGTTACCCGTTGTGGCAGATGAACTTACCGCGTACAAAAATCCACTACTTAAACGGTCTAATTTTTTGATCCTTTCTGTTGATGTTTCCGGGGTAATCAGAAAGATAAAATCCAATCCAGCTTTTTTAATGATCTCACCATACATCGTCTCATATTCATATTCGGGTAAATCCGGCAATATTAATCCATCAACACCCACCTCGGCTGCCTCTTTACAAAATTGCTGGAACCCATACTGAATCACAGGATTCATATAACCCATTAAGATGAGTGGAATCTGCGTTTTAGCGCGCAGACCTTTCAACTGCTCAAATAATACTGCTATACTCATCCCATTTTGTAAAGCCTTGGTACTGCTTGCTTGTATCACAGGCCCATCAGCCAATGGATCACTGTATGGCATGCCTAACTCAATCAAATCGGCACCGGAAGCTTCTAATGTGAGTATTACTTCAAGGGTACTGTTAAGTTCCGGATAGCCGGCTGTGCAGTACACATTCAATACCCTTTCTTTTTTTCGACTAAACAATGTCTCTATTCTGCTCATAATATGATACGCATCAATAATTATAGTTGTTGCATGTAGGTTGAAAGATCCTTATCACCTCTTCCACTCAAACAAATGACCACTACATCAGTAGGCTTCAAATTCAATTTGCCCAATATCGCGAAAGCATGCGCTGTTTCCAATGCCGGAATAATTCCTTCTGTTTTACTCACATGAAAAGCAGCTTGAAGTGCTTCTTCATCGGTTGCAGACAAAAACACACCTCGCCCACTGGTAAATAAATTGGCATGCAATGGACCAATACCCGGATAATCTAATCCAGCCGAAATACTATGGGGTTCTACTACTTGCCCATCTTCTGTTTGCATCAACAAACTCTTACTTCCATGTAAGATGCCCGGCTTACCCAATTGTGTAGTAGCAGCACTCATACCCGATTGAATCCCATGTCCGGCCGCTTCTACAGCCACCAACTGCACAGCAGTTTCATCTAGAAAATGATAAAAAGCTCCGGCAGCATTACTTCCTCCTCCTACACAAGCAATGACATGTGTAGGTAATTCATTCCCTCTTTTTTCTTTCAGTTGTTTTCTTGTTTCAGCGCTGATCACACTTTGAAACCTAGCTACCATATCCGGATAAGGATGTGGTCCTACCACACTACCGATAATATAATGTGTGTCATTGGGATGATTGATCCAATCTCGTATGGCTTCATTGGTAGCATCTTTCAAAGTTTTACTACCACTGGTAGCAGGTACCACCGTAGCGCCCAGCATTTTCATGCGCGCAACATTCGGAGCTTGTCTTTCAATATCTTTTTCACCCATGTACACAATACATTCCATTCCCTTCAATGCACAAACAGTAGCCGTAGCAACACCATGCTGACCGGCACCTGTCTCTGCAATGATCCTGGTTTTACCCAAGCGACGTGCCAATAAAATTTGTCCAATGGTATTGTTGATTTTATGTGCACCTGTATGACAGAGGTCTTCACGCTTCAGATAAATGGTGGTATTGAATTCCTGACTCAATCTTTCAGCCAAGAATAAAGGCGTAGGTCTGCCAACATAATCCTGCAACAATTCATCGAACTCTGCTTTAAAAACAGGATCATTCATAATCGATAAATACTGTTCACGCAGTTCTTCCACATTACGATGTAACATTTCAGGGATATAAGCTCCACCAAACTGTCCGTAATAACCTTGCACATTCGGGTTCTGAAAACTAGTTGTCATCATTTAATCGTTTTGATCTCATTTACAAATTTTTCAACAGCCTGCATATCTTTTAATCCGGGAATGGTTTCAAATTTGCTATTCACATCCAAGCTAAACAGATCTTTTGCTACCGGATCCTGAATAAAGGTTTTGATATTTTCTACATCATCCGGACCAATCCCTCCACTGAGAAAAAATGGTTTATTAATTTGTAATCCTTTTAATACTGACCAATCGAACTTCTTACCGGTTCCTCCATATCCTGCACCTTCTGTATCAAACAAAAACATATCCGCGATATCTTGATAATCCTTGATCTTCCAGAGTACCTGATCATCTTCTCTCAAACGAAATGCTTTGATCACATCGACATAATCAGCTACTTTCTCACAATACTTGGGTGTTTCATCTCCATGTAACTGAACCATTTGTAAACCACACTCATCTACGATCTCTAACAATTCTTCCACCGGAGCGTTCACAAACACCCCTACTTTATTAATATGTTGCCCTCTGATTTTTTTGATTTCAGGTCTGGGCATGTGTTTGAATACATACCGGGGCGATTTATGATAAAAAATAAATCCGGCAAACTCCACACCGATGTTATCCAGGTGTTTGATCTGCTCAACTTGTGTCATGCCACAGACTTTAATACGCATTTTGCTTTGCTTTTAGTTGATCGATAAAATCAGCAAAAGCAACCGAAGGTTGGGGTTCTTTCATAAAATTTTCCCCAATCAAAAAACCGGTGAATCCGGCTTTGCGTAAAGTTACGATTGTATCCACATTACTGATGCCACTTTCTGCAATTGCAGGCTTACCGGCAGGAATCTGTTCAATCAATCGCAAAGAGGTATTGATATCTACCTCAAAAGTCTTTAGATTCCTATTGTTCACACCTACCATATCCACCATATCACTGATATGCATCAATTCTGTTTCATCATGTATTTCCAATAACACTTCCATCCCCAATCCTTTTGCACAGGCTCCCAATTGATTGACTTCATCCGGCGTAAGACAGGCTGCAATCAGAAGAATCACATCTGCACCCATAGCTTTGGCTTCATACACTTGATATGCATCAATCATAAAATCTTTACGCAGTATGGGCACTTGTTGAATACGCGCTTTTTTAAGATCGTCCTGACTACCCCCAAAAAAATCAGTATCCGTTAATACAGAAATACCCGATGCGGTAGCTGCATAAGCAGTGGTTACCTCTTCTACCTCAGCAGTAGCATTAATAATACCTTTTGAAGGCGATTTCCTTTTAAACTCTGCAATAATGCCTGTACGCTTTTCATCTTGCAAAAAGTCACAAAGCGAATAGGTGCTTCTGGAAAATAAAGCTTGTTCTGTCAATGCTTCAACAGATATGCGCTCTTTTGCAGCTGCTACTTCTATTTTTTTCTTTGCAACAATGGTGTCTAATATGTTCATGTTATTGCAGGTTGATCAGTTGTTCTAATGTTTGATAGGCTTTTTTACTTTCCAAACTCTCTACAGCAGCAGCATAAGCATCATCATAACTAGTATATTTACCAGTTCCGAACAATGCCATCGCAGCATTGGCTAACACCACTGCATTCTGTGCCCAACTTCCTTCCCCCTTGATGATCTTTACAAATAAACGCGCTGCTTCTTCTGCTGTATTTCCCCCATAAATATCTTCGGGCATTACCATTCTTTTACCCAACTGCTCCGGTGTCAGAATTTTTTCTCCTTCATTGGTGATCACTTTGGTGTCATTGGTCAAGGATATCTCATCATAGCCATCCAAACTATGAATCACCGTAAAAGCTTTCCCTGTTTCCTGTAAGAGATAATTATAAATACGAGCCATTTCCAAGTTATACACTCCTACCAATTGATAAGCAGGTGCCGCCGGATTCACCATAGGTCCCAGCATATTGAAAAACGTTCGTACACCCAGTTGCTTACGAATAGGTGCTACTACTTTTAATGCCGGATGAAAAAATGGAGCATGCAGAAAACAGATATTGGTTTGATCCAATTCTTTATTCAATTCATCTACATTATTTTTAAAACGATAACCCAACTGTTCCATCACATTCGATGCCCCACTTACAGAAGAAGCTCCATAATTACCATGCTTGGCAACCTGTTGTCCGGCACCTGCTACAATGAAACAAGACAAAGTAGAAATATTAAACGTATTTTTTCCATCTCCACCGGTTCCAACAATATCCATAACAGCTCGACCTTTCATATCTACCGGAACACATAATTCCAGTAATGCATCTCTAAAACCCTGTAATTCTTCAATCGTAATACTTCTCATGAGAAATACGGTAATAAAAGAAGCAATCTCCGCATCATTGAATTGTCCGGAAGACATTTGCAGTAAGATCTCTTTAGCCTTTTCACGACTAAAGGTTTTATGTTCAAATAAGTATTGTAATATCTTTTTCATATTGTTTTCATTGGTATACTTTACCCATCATTTTTTTAACCAGTTACGCAATATCTTTTCTCCATCAGGAGTAAGTACACTTTCAGGATGAAACTGTACTCCCTGTACATCATATGTTTTATGTCTTAACGCCATGATATAATCATTGTCATCTTTAGCCGTCACTTCAAGCTCATCCGGAAATACTTCATCACTAACCACCCAACTATGGTAACGTCCAACGATCAATTCATCATCAAATCCTTGAAAGACATCATTATCACGTTGTTGATTACCGGCTCTTTGTAATTGAATCGGCGTTGCTAATCCGTGATAAACCGTAGTTAGATTGATCAACTTACCCCCAAAAGCTTCCCCAATGGCCTGATGTCCTAAACAGACACCCAATATAGATTTCTTAGGTGCATATGCTTTGATCAAAGGCAACAACAAGCCTGCTTCCGATGGAATACCCGGACCGGGCGATAAAATGATCTTATCAAATGCATCAACCGCATCCAAATCAATCTGATCGTTTCTACACACAGTAACTTTATCCCCTAAAATCTTTTCAACAAGATGTACCAGGTTATAAGTAAATGAATCGTAATTATCGAATACCAGTAGTTTCACTTTTGATCTTTGATTTCTTGATTTCTTGATTTTATGATTTATTGTCTCACTTTTCTCCAAAGGAGTCCTGTGCACACCTTTCACTTTTGACTTTTGACTTTTGAATTTTAAATTTCATCCCCCTACCTCCTCCGCTATCTCAATCGCTTTTTTCAAAGCACCGAGCTTATTGTTCACTTCCTGCAACTCACTTTCCGGTTTGGATGCTGCCACCACTCCTGCTCCTGCCTGATAGTACAGTGTATTATTCTTACTTAAAAAAGTACGGATCATGATGGCATGATTACAACTACCATCAAATCCCATAAATCCAATTGCACCTCCATAATAAGATCTTGCTGTTGGTTCATAGTCATCGATCAATTCCATTGCCTTAAACTTGGGAGCACCGCTTAAGGTGCCAGCAGGAAATGTTTGTGCCATTAATTGAAAGGGATTATACCCTGAAGGCACTTTACCAACCACTTCACTCACCAAATGGATCACATGACTATAGTATTGTACTTGCCTGTAATGACTCACTTCCACATCGGTGCAAGCTCTGCTAAGATCATTTCTTGCCAGATCTACCAACATCACATGCTCTGCATTTTCTTTGGCATCTTTTAATAGTTGCTCTGCCATGCGTTGATCTGTTTCATCATCACCTGTTCTTTTGAATGTACCTGCAATAGGATGTACAATGGCTTTCCCGTTTTGAATAACCAATTGTGCTTCAGGAGAAGACCCTATCAATTTATATTCACCATAGTCGAAAAAGAAGAGATATGGAGACGGATTCACACTCCTTAGCGCTCTATACACATTAAACTCATCACCGGTAAATGATTGTTGAAATCTTCTGCTAAGTACAATCTGAAATACATCCCCACGCATACAACTTTGTATTCCTTGCTGCACCATTTCCTTGTATGCCTTATCGGTAAGATTGGATACTTCTGCTCCTTTTGAACGGAATGGATATACAGGCACATCTTTACTTCTGATCAAAGATTCTACTACTTGTATCTCAGATTCAATACCTGCTATTTTATTTTCACAAATCAATAATTCATCTTTATAATGATTGAATACGATAACATATTGATACAAACGATACCGCATCAATGGAATCATTTGTTCTGCTTTCAGGGTTTTGGGTAAAGAGATCGTATCGAAAAACTGTACAGCATCAAAGCAAGTATAGCCGAATAACCCTTGTGCAAATTGCGCTTCCTTTTCAGCCGGTTTTTGAATATCAAATCGCTGCATGAAATCCCAAAGTTTAGTGGGAACCGATGCTTTGTCTTGGATACTCATTTTTTCCGGTTGCTGGGCCGGAAGTTTACATTCCATGGTTTCACCGGTTTTGATTTCAGCACCGGCAATCGCATTGATACAAATAAATGAATAGCTGTTCTCCGCTGCATGGTGATCTGTGCTCTCCAACAAAATAGTATCCCTAAAACGATCCCTGATGCGCAGGTAGATACCTACCGGTGTAAATACATCTGCCAGCATTCTCTTAGCCTGCGTCTGAACGATTATCTTTTTCATCTTTTCCTTTTTATTCCGGTTACTCCGGAGCTATCCAACAAAAAACCCCGACAATTACTGTCGGGGTTTCTGAATATGATTCATACAGTATTGGCAACGCCACTACATTCCCCGATTGGAGTTTGTATGCCACCACCACTGAATATTGATTGTTCTTTTCATTCTGATGCAAAAATGGGGCGGACAACTTAGACAAACAAATTTTTTTTTACCCTTTGTCTGGGTTACTTTCCATGTAAAGCCCAATCGGATGAACAAACAAGCCATATTTAAAATATTAATCCTGCTATTCGTCTTTCCAGCCGGTATTTTAGCGAATCCCAAGGATAGTTTCCTACTCATTCAAGCTGATCGTCTTTTTGACGGCGAAGAAATGCATACCGGATGGGGTATTCTGGTGTACCAAAACAAGATTGTAGCCGTGGGCGAGGCTTCCACATTATCATCCAAAACCCCTTTAAAAAGGATTGATCTAAAAGGAAAAACCCTGCTACCCGGGCTCATCGAAGGCCATTCTCACCTGCTGCTTCATGCTTATAATGAGACCAACTGGAATAATCAGGTCTTGTATGAGTCAGAAGCAGAAAGGATTGTAAGGGCGGTTACACATGCCAAAGCAACCTTAATGGCAGGTTTTACCACCGTTAGAGACTTGGGAACAGAGGGTGCTGGTTATGCGGATGTTGGACTAAAAAATGCCATTGCAAAAAATATCATCCCGGGTCCAAGAATGATCATTGCCACCAAAGCCATCGTTGCCACCGGCAGCTATGGGCCCAAACTTGAAAACAATTCCCATCACACGATTAAAGGCGCTGCAGAAGCGGATGGCGTTGAGGGATTGACAAGGGAAGCAAGGACTCAGATTGGAAATGGTGCAGACCTGATCAAAGTGTATGCAGACTACAGATGGGGATTGGATGATAGCCCGCAACCTACCTTCACATTAGAAGAGTTAAAAACCTTGGTATCGGTTGTCAACAGCAGTGGTAGACAAGTAGTGGCTCATGCCAGTACAGAAGAAGGCATGAGAAGAGCGGCCGATGCGGGCGTGTCTACTATTGAACATGGCGATTATGGTTCTTCAGAAGTGTATGATATCATGATCCGCAACAAGGTAGCTCTCTGCGCAACTTTAAGTGCCCCGGAAGCCAGCGCCAGTTACAATGGATGGAATAAAAAGACGATGCCTCCTACCGACAGGGTTATTCAAAAGAAGAAAAGTTTCAAACTAGCGTTAGAAAAAGGTGTTACTATTTGTTTTGGTGGCGACGTAGGCGTATTCCCTCATGGAGATAATGCCCGTGAAATGGAGCTGATGGTAGAATATGGCATGAAACCTGTAGAGGTATTAAAAAGCGCCACTTCTGTGAACGCAGATGTATTTGGATATAAACAACAGATTGGACGATTAAAAACCGGATTATTGGCTGATATTATTGCAGTGGATGGAAATCCCATAGAGAATATATCAGCAGTAAGAAATATCTCATTCGTCATGAAAGATGGAAGTATTCATCTGAATAAATAAATCGTATTACTATGAAATACATCAAACAGTTGAGTCTGATATTGGTCATTATGACATGGACCATCACGGGATTTACAAACAATAACGATAATCCTGATGCTGTTATAGGCATATGGTTAAACTCCTCAGGTAAAGGGCAAATACAAGTGTATAAGCAGGGCAATAAATATTATGGCAAATTGGTTTGGCTGAAGGAGCCGAATGATGAACAGGGTAAACCAAAATTAGATGTCAACAATCCTGATAAAAATGCAAAAACCAAACCTCTGATTGGACTGGTGATATTGCGCGACTTTGTACATGATGATGGTGAATGGTCCGGAGGTAGAATTTACGATCCACAGAATGGCAAAGACTACAAATGTTACATGAAACTAAAGGATCCAAAAACATTGAACGTGCGTGGTTATATCGGCATTTCGATGTTGGGCAGGACAGAGGTCTGGACACGTATGAATCCGTAAAGTGAAATATTCCATCCATATATTTTCAGCGCATGTGATCAATCAACAAGCATGGGATGCCTGCGTTTCCAAGCACTCCAACGGATTGATCTATGCTCAATATGATTATCTGGATCGAATATGCGATCATTGGAGCGGATTGGTGATTGGCGACTATGAAGCCATTATTCCTTTACCCTGGAGAAGAAAATATGGATTTCGGTATTATTATATCCCCCCCTTTATTCAACAATTGGGATTTATTGGCGATACCTCTTTATTAAATTTTTTACACGAAGAGTTGGTACAAAAGATAAGGAGTTATGCTTGGTATGGAGATCTCCATTTTAATTTTTCCAATCATTTACTCGCTTCAGAGCTTCATTGCAAAAACAGGACGAATTTCATTATTGATTTAAATAAGGATTATTTAGACATCTATAAAGACTATCATCCGGATTTAAAACAAGTCTTACTCAAGATTCAGGAAGGAGGTTTTCAGTACTCCAAACAACAGTCAATCTCTGGCACCATTCGTAACTATCAACAGCAATACGCATCTAGAATGCCTCACTTATCAATAGAGCATTTTGAGAGATTACATGATTTGTGTCGCTTTTATGCAAGCAGAGGCGATTGTATCATTCGCTCAGCAATGAAGCCTGATGGTACTATTTTATCGGATACATTATTATTAAAAGACCAGCGAAGAATGTATCATTTACTGAATACTACTTTTCCCGAAGGACGAGAAACACATAGCAACCCATGGTTATTAGACCAGATATTCAGAGAATATAGCAACCGAAATCTACTATTTGATTTTGAAGGATCGGATCTGCCGGGTGTAAAAACCTTTTATAAAAAATTCGGAGGGCATGTTCAACCCTATTTCCATTACAGAAGAAATATCTGGCACTGATCACTAAGACCGCTGCAATATCTGTTCTGCTAATTGTAAGTCTTCAGGTCGGGTAATTTTGATATTGGTGTATTCTCCTTCAATCAAAAAGACCTTTTTATCTGCCGCTTCTACTACTGTTGCTTCATCTGTAAATGACGCCTGATAAGATTGCTGAAAAGCCGGTAATAATAGATCGCTAAGAAAAGTTTGGGGTGTTTGAATGATGCGTACCAGGTTTCTATCAGCCACATAATGCCCCTCCCCTTCTACAATTCGGATACTATCCGTAGCTGCTACGGCGGGTATGGCACTACCTTTTTCTAATGTCTGCTCATAACATCTTTTGATCAGCTCACTGCTTAACAAACAACGAACACCATCATGAACAAATACGACCGATGGCTCATGGATAAGCGATAAACCATTTTTAACAGATTGAAATCTGGTATCTCCTCCCTCTGTAATCTTGATCCTATCAGTAGCATGTAAAGATTGAATAATTGCTTGTCCCTGGTCTTTGTGTTCTGCAGGTAATACTAAAATGATTCGAAGATCATGCCAAGTCGAAAGAAAACGATTCAGTGTATGCCATAGAATGGGTTGTCCATTCAATAATAGAAATTGCTTGGGAACAGAAGCACCCATTCTTTGTCCCGTACCACCGGCTACAATCACTGCAATTTTTTGCATGGCATTTCAGTTAAAAAAAAGGAGCCACAAATGTAGCCCCTCTATTTCTCATGTGCATCAGTCTTACCAAATATAATTATTTGTAGATCAAAACCTCATTTCTACCGCCACTATTTTTTACCCCACGATACATGCCCGCACTATTAAAAACCATGGCCGCATTGCCCTTGGCATCTACACCAATCATTCCCCCTTCACCTTGCAGTTTCATGAGTTTATCATGTACCACAATTTCCATAGCTTCCTGTAAGCTATATCCCTTGTACTCCATCAGACAGCTGACATCATAAGAAGCTACGGTTCTGATGAACATTTCCCCATGTCCGGTACAACTGATAGCGCAGGTTTTATTATTCGCATAAGTACCACTACCAATCAAAGGACTATCTCCAATACGACCATATTTTTTATTGGTCATTCCCCCTGTGGAAGTAGCACCGGCTATATTGCCATGAACATCACAAGCAACAGCACCCACCGTACCGAATTTTTTATCCCGCATTAATTCTTCCAGTTGATGATTGGTATGATCTAATGAATAGTTATCAGAATCACGAATGGCTTTCCATTGATCATAACGGAACTGAGAGAAAAAGTATTCATCAGGCTCCAATTTGATTCCTTGTTTGATAGCAAAATCATTTGCCCCTTTTCCACTTAAAAAAACATGATTGCTATTGCGCATCACTTCGGTCGCCAACTCTATCGGATTTCTAATATTGCGAACAGCAGCAACAGCACCGGCCGACAAATCACTACCATCCATGATAGCAGCATCCATTTCTTGTAATCCTTTTTTAGTAAACACAGATCCCCGCCCGGCATTGAACAACACATTATCTTCCAGTACTACAATTGCTGCTTTCACAGCATTTACAGCCGTACCGCCTTTTTCAAGCACTGCATAACTGGCATCTAAAGCCTGTTGAAGTCCCTCCTGATACGCTTTCTCCAACTCAGGGGTCATATCTTCTTTTAGAATGGTTCCTGCACCTCCATGTACTACAATGGTAAAATTATCCGCCATAACTATTTCATTTACAAGCACCCGAAATTAGTTATTTACCCAACTCACAAAATCGAATTGTTTGAGAGGAATGTTAGATAGGATTTAATGAAATGCGGGGATTATTGAATGGGTGTGGGGTACTGGGTGCTAGGTACTAGGTGCTAGTTGCTAGTTGTTCAGCATCAGCAACTAACTCACTTTTTACTTTTTACTTTTGAATTTTCACTTGTACTCAATCATTCCCCCAACAATATCTCACATTCCTGCAACAGCTTATCGCGGTCAATGGCGGCGGTTCCAACTTGTTCGCATACCAGTCCACCGGCTATATTGGCCATTTCTGCTGCGAGATGCATATCACGGGTTGCCGCATAACAAAGTGAGGTTACAGCAATTACTGTATCTCCTGCCCCACTTACATCTGCGATATTGCGGATATGTGTGGGTATGATTTTATGAGAGGTTTCATCCTGATAAAAAACACCTTTTTCTGAGAGTGTGATCAATGATATTTGATGATGAAGATGTTCCTGTAAACGTTGATGTATTTGTTGTAAAGAAGATAAATCTATATGATCCACTGATAAATTCAACCCTTCTTTCACTTCCTTCAGGTTCGGTTTAAAAATGGTGACGTCTTTATAAGAGAGGAAATTCTTTTTCTTGGGGTCTACAGCAATGATCACATTTCTTTCTTTACACAAAGCAGTTACTGTTTGAATGATTCGTTCTGTAATAACGCCCTTGTTATAATCCTCAAATATGAGCACCTGAGGCTGTTGCTCTTCCAGACAATGTTTAACCTGTTCAATCAACATGTTCTCTGTTGCCTCATCAATATCTATGGTAATCTCTGCATCCAATCGCATCATTTGCTGGTTACGACTCATGATACGGGTCTTGTTAGTGGTTACCCTATTACTCACTGAACGGATATATGAAGTATCAATATGCTTATCCTTCAATAACTGTAACAACTGTTCCCCATCAGTATCAGCACCCACAATAGAGATCATGGTTGTTTTTGCTCCTAATGAAGCTGTATTCAATGCCACATTCGCTGCTCCGCCAACCCTGAGCTCTTTATTCTTCAAAGCCACCACAGGAACCGGAGCTTCGGGAGAGATACGATCAACTGAACCCCACCAGTAAGTATCCAACATTACATCCCCAAGAATGGCTACACGGATCGATTGGAATCCCGTAAATAGTTGTTCAAAATTCATCAGGCTTCTTGTTTCTTATTTCGTACTGCAAGATAATACAAAGGAATTCCAATCAGTGTAATGATGAGCCCCGGCCATGTAAAATTAGGTTTATAAACGATCAGCAAAACGCAGAAAGTAATTCCCATCAACATATAGATAGCTGGCAAAATAGGATAGCCAAATGCTTTATATGGACGATCGATCTCAGGTCTCTTTTTACGAAGAATGAAAATACCAGCAATAGTCAGTACATAGAAGATCACCACGATAAAAGAAACCATGTCCAACAGATCTCCATACTTACCGCTCAAACATAATAAAGAAGCTACTACACACTGTGCCCATAGTGCCCATTCCGGTACTGCATTTTTATTCAGTTCACCTGCTTTTTTGAAGAACAATCCATCCTGTGCCATGGTATAATATACCCTTGCACCCGCAAGTATCAATCCATTGTTACATCCGAAAGTGGAGATCATGATCATAACGGCGATCACATAAGTACCGATATTTCCAAAAATGAGGTTGGATGCCGATACTGCCACACGATCTTGTGGTGCATGTGCGATATCATTGAGCGGAAGCACACTTAAATACATTAAGTTAGCTGCAACATAGATCACGGTAACGATCAATGTTCCCAGAAAAAGACTCAAACCAATATTACGCTGCGGATTTTTAATTTCTCCTGCGATGAATGTAACATTGTTCCAGGCATCACTACTAAAAATAGAACCTACCATTGATGCAGCGATCGCTCCAAATGCAGCAACACCCAATACGGCGGTGATACTATTGTCACCTGAAATATTTTTCATAGACCATGCATCCGTCCAGTTTGCATTCCATACTTCTGATTTGGCTGCCAATAAAAACCCAAACACGATCAATCCAAATAGTGATAACAACTTTGTTACTGTAAATGTGGTCTGAATCAATTTACCACCCTGTACCCCTTTGGTATTGATATAGGTCAGAAAAATAATGATCGCGATAGATACAAATTGTGCGGGATATAATTTTACAAAGCCAATCTGCGCAAGCATATTCTCATCCGTCATTTCTAATGAGGGAAAGAAATATCCGGCGAATTTACTGAAAGCCACTCCTACCGCGGCAATAGTTCCGGTTTGAATAACAGAGAAAAAACTCCAGCCATACAGAAATCCTGTCAGCTTATTATAGGATTCTTTGAGATATACATATTGTCCACCTGCTTTGGGAAACATAGCACTCAGTTCCCCATAACTCAATGCTGCTGTCAAGGTCATAAATCCCGTAATCAACCAAACAGCAATGAGCCAACCGGCACTGCCTACATTACGGGTAATATCAGCACTCACAATAAAAATTCCGGAACCGATCATACTACCGGCTACAATCATCGTAGCATCCAACAATCCAAGGGTGGGTTTGAAAGAAGGGTTGTTATTATTCATATAGCGTTTTGTTCGTGAGGGAAGATAGGGAAAAAAGCCACAAGCCGCAAGCGGCAAGCTTCAAGTTACAAGATACAGGCTACAAGATCGTTACAGGTATCCCTGTTAATAAAAAAAGCAGGCGAACATAAAATTCACCTGCCTTTCTGAAAGTATTGCTCACTTGAAGCTTGCCGCTTGCCGCTTTAAAAGACTAGTTCTTCTTCTTATATCTCTCATTCAATCCCTTAATCACATCAGCAGTAATATCATAAGCTGCATCTTTGTAATAAAAAGCAATAGAGGCATCATTATTTCCTACGATGAATGCATATCCTTTGGATACATTGTATTCTTTTAGGTAGTCACTGATTTTTTGTCTTACATCCAGCATTTTTTTCATGCTCTCATCCTGCATTTCATTGTTCATCATTTGCTCTTTGCTGTTGTATGTCTTTTCCATTTGCATCAGCTCCTGCTGCTTGCTATTCAGCTCGGCCTGTGTCATGGTTTGAGCGGTACGCTGAAGCTCCTGGTATTTATCTGCAAAAGTTTGTTTCAGTTGATTCAACTGCTTGCTATTTTCTTGCGCTTTTGACTGAATTGAATTACTTACTTCTTTATAATAATCGAAATGTGCTTCAATAGAATCAATCTCAAAGTAAGCGATCTTGAAATCTCCTTCAGAAACAGCTTTGCTTCCTGAAGCACTTACTTTCCCATCTTTTGATCCAGAAGAAAATTGTAGGTAAAATAAAACAGCTACCGCTATCACCAACACTACATTCAACCCGATGGTAAAATTTTTCATGTACTAATGTTTAGATAATAAAATTAAAGGCTTTTGTTCCCTTTATGTTTTCGGGGCAACAAGATTAACAATAAATATCAGATTACAAAAACAGTGTATAAAGAACATGATGTATACCTGAAAAAAAGTAGGAAGTTTTCACTTCCTACTTTAACATGTATTCAAAAGATCATATGATCTTATTCCTCATCATCAAAGCTCATCGCTTCGCGGGTGGTAGCCAGTACCTCGTACTCTTCCTTACTTCCTACGATCAGGTTCTCGAACTCTTTTTGTCCGGAACCGGCAGGAATCAGGTGTCCGGTGATCACATTCTCTTTCAGACCTAACATAGCGTCGGTCTTACCTTGAATGGCCGCCTGACTCAGTACTTTAGTCGTTTCCTGGAATGACGCAGCTGAGATCCAGCTTTGTACACCCAGAGACGCCTTAGTGATACCCAACAACACCGGTGTTGCAGTAGCTGGTTTCGCATCACGTACTTCTACCAGTTTCTTATCAGCTCTACGGAGAATCGAGTTTTCTTCTCTCAACTCACGTAGTGTGATGATTTGTCCGGCTTTCAGCTTAGCACTTTCACCTGCATCAGTTACTACTTTCTTATCATAGATTCTGTCGTTCTCTTCGATAAAGTCGAAGCGATCTTCCAGATCCTCCTCCAAGAATTTAGTATCACCCGCATCAACAATCTCCACTTTCTTCATCATCTGACGAACGATTACTTCAATGTGCTTATCGTTGATTTTTACACCTTGTAAACGATATACTTCCTGGATCTCATTAACCACGTACTCTTGTACTGCGAATGGACCTTTAATTGCCAGGATATCTGCTGGAGCAATTTGTCCGTCAGACATTGGTGTACCTGCTTTCACGAAGTCACCATCCTGAACCAGGATCTGACGAGTCAATGGCACCAAGTATTTCTTCACCATTCCGTCTTTAGACTCAACGATGATCTCACGGTTACCACGCTTCACATTACCGAACGCTACCACACCATCGATCTCACAAACGATCGCAGGGTTACCCGGATTACGAGCTTCAAACAATTCAGTTACACGAGGAAGACCTCCGGTGATATCTCTCAACTTACCAAGTACACGTGGAATTTTCACCATTACTTGTCCGGCTTTCACTTCATCTCCTTCTTCTACAGAAATGTGTGAGCCAACAGGCAAGTTGTATTGCTTGATTTCTTTACCGTCAACAATAATGGTTGGGATCTTGGTCTTATCCTTGGTTTCAATAACCACTTTCTCGCGGTGACCGGTTTGTTCATCCGCTTCATCACGATAAGTGATACCATCGATTACATTTTCAAAACGGATCTTACCATTCTGTTCTGCAACGATTACGTTATTGAATGGATCCCATGTACAGATCACATCACCTTTCTTCACTTGCTGTCCGTCTTTCACATTCAAGGTAGAACCATAAGGAACGTTATTCGTGATCATTAAACGATCATTCTTCACATCCATGATTCTCACTTCACCTGTACGACCGATAACAATCTTCACTTTATTGCCTTCATTGTTCAATGTTTCTACGGTACGCAGACCATCGAACTGAATGGTTCCATCAAATTTCGCTTGCAAGGTTGATTCTACAGAAGCAGAGCCCGCAACACCACCCACGTGGAAAGTACGAAGTGTTAACTGAGTACCCGGTTCACCGATTGACTGTGCAGCGATGATACCTACAGCATCACCTCTTTGTGCGAGGTATCCTGTTGCCAGGTTCTTACCATAACATTTCACACATACACCACGCTTGCTTTCACAAGTCAATACAGAACGAATTTCTACCGTTTCGATACCCGCTTCTTCGATTGCTTTCGCATCATCAGAAGAAATCTCTTCACCTGCAGTGATGATCAACTCATCTGTTACAGGATGGTATACATTGTGTAATGAGGTACGACCTTCAATTCTATCTGCCAGTGGCTCGATTACATCTTCATTATCTTTCAGTGCGGTTGTTGCAATACCACGAAGTGTACCACAATCTTCTTCACTGATCACCACATCTTGTGATACGTCAACCAGACGACGAGTCAAGTAACCGGCATCCGCTGTTTTCAGGGCCGTATCCGCAAGACCTTTACGCGCACCGTGTGTAGAGATGAAGTAATCCAATACGTTCAGACCACTCTTAAAGTTGGAAAGGATCGGATTTTCAATTACCTCGCTACCGGTACTACCACTCTTACGTGGTTTCGCCATCAGACCACGAATACCTACCAGCTGCTTAACCTGTGTTTTACTACCACGGGCTCCGGAATCCAGCATCATGTAAACAGAGTTGAAGCCCTGCTTATCATTTTGCATTTCGCGGATCAGTGTTTCGGTGATACGTGTATCCACACGGCTCCAGATATCAATTACCTGGTTATATCTTTCATTGTTGGTGATGAGACCCATGTTATAGTTCTCCCACACTTCTTCTACTTCTGCTTTAGCATTCTCCAACAGTTCATTTCTCATATCAGGAACGATCAGATCATTCACGTTGAATGACAGACCACCACGGAAGGCCATACGGAAACCGAGTGTCTTGATATCATCGAGGAACTTAGCTGTCTTAGGAACGTCTGTGATCTTGATGATATCACCAATGATCTCTCTCAAGCTCTTCTTGGTCAACAGTGCATTGATGTATCCAACTTCAACAGGAACATGCTGGTTAAATAAAACACGACCTACAGTAGTATCGATGAGTTTCTTCACCAATTTACCAGCTTCACGTACGTTTACTTTCACCTTAATGTTGGCATGAAGATCTACACGCTGCTCATTGTAAGCAATGATCACTTCATCCATGCTATAGAAGGCTTTACCCTCACCTTTCACCACTTCAGTTTCAGTGGTTCTTTTACCCTTTGTGATGTAGTACAGACCAAGTACCATGTCCTGAGAAGGAAGGGTAATAGGCGTACCATTTTGAGGGTTCAAGATATTGTGTGAAGAAAGCATCAGTAATTGAGCTTCCAAAACAGCAGCATTGCTCAATGGAACGTGTACCGCCATCTGGTCACCATCGAAATCCGCGTTGAACGCTGATGTTACGAGTGGGTGCAGTTGGATCGCTTTACCTTCTACTAATTTTGGCTGGAAGGCCTGAATAGACAAACGGTGCAATGTTGGGGCACGGTTTAACAAAACAGGGTGTCCTTTCAGAATATTTTCAAGGATATCCCAAATCACAGCTTCTTTACGATCTACCAATTTCTTAGCAGACTTCACTGTTTTCACAATACCTCTTTCAATCAACTTACGAATCACAAATGGTTTGAACAATTCAGCCGCCATGTCTTTTGGTAAACCACACTCATGCATTTTGAGTTCCGGTCCAACCACGATCACCGAACGACCTGAGTAGTCAACACGCTTACCCAATAGGTTCTGACGGAAACGACCTTGTTTACCTTTCAGAACATCAGATAATGATTTCAGTGCGCGACCACCTTCTGCTTTCACCGCATTGGATTTACGGCTATTATCAAACAGCGAATCGATTGCTTCCTGCAACATACGTTTTTCATTACGCAGGATCACTTCAGGAGCTTTGATCTCTAACAAACGCTTCAAACGGTTGTTACGGATGATCACACGACGATACAGATCATTCAAATCTGAACTCGCAAAACGTCCACCATCCAAAGGCACTAATGGACGTAATTCCGGTGGAATTACAGGAATGTATTGCATCACCATCCACTCAGGACGGTTAGTGATTCTTGTACTTGCATCACGGAACGATTCTACAACGCTCAGACGCTTTAAAGCATCTGCCTTACGCTGCTGAGATGTTTCAGTGGCTGCTGCATTACGCAGAGAGAAACTCAATCCATCCAGATCGATTCTTTCCAATAAAGCATGAACAGCTTCAGCACCCATTTTAGCGATGAACTTTTGTGGATCATCATCAGGCAGGTACTGGTTATCTTTTGGCAAGTTGTCGAGAATATCTAAGTACTCCTCTTCCGTCAACAGGTCACCCATGTTGAGGTTCTCTTTCACACCACCTTGAATCACTACAAAACGCTCGTAGTAGATGATGGTCTCTAATTTCTTAGAGCTCATACCCAACAAGTAACCAATTTTATTAGGTAAGCTTTTGAAATACCAGATATGTACAACAGGAACCACCAATTTGATGTGTCCCATGCGTTCGCGACGAACTTTCTTTTCAGTTACTTCAACACCACAACGGTCACAAACGATACCCTTATAACGGATACGCTTATACTTACCGCAGGCGCATTCATAATCTTTTACCGGACCGAAAATTCTTTCACAGAACAATCCATCACGTTCTGGCTTGTAGGTACGGTAGTTAATGGTTTCAGGCTTCAGTACTTCGCCAAAACTTCTTTCGAGGATACTGTCCGGAGATGCCAGACTGATGGTGATCTCGGAGAATGTTGATCTTGGGCGATTGTCTCTTTTTATGGCCATATTTTTAAGCTTCAAGCTGCAGTCCGCCGCGGCGGATGCAATCTTTATTTTTAAATTAGTTATATCAAAGAAAATCAAGCAAGCCGCACACTTCATGCTTGTAGCTTGGAGCCTGCGGCTTGCAGCTTATTATTCAAACTTCAGATCCAAACCTAACCCTCTCAGTTCATGTACCAATACATTGAACGATTCAGGTACGCCGGCACGTGGGATATTATCTCCCTTCACGATGGCTTCATAAGTCTTGGCTCTTCCGATGATATCATCAGACTTCAGGGTCAACAATTCCTGGAGAATGTTAGCTGCACCATATGCTTCTAGTGCCCATACTTCCATCTCACCGAAACGCTGTCCACCAAACTGTGCCTTACCACCCAACGGCTGCTGTGTGATCAAGCTGTAAGGTCCGATTGAACGTGCGTGCATCTTATCATCAACCATGTGGTGTAGTTTGATCATGTAGATCACACCCACAGTAGCCTTCTGGTGGAAACGTTCTCCCGTTTCACCATCATACAGATAAGTATGTCCGTTTCTAGGAATACCCGCATCCTTACAATATTGCTCGATCTCATCAGTGCTTGCACCATCAAAGATCGGAGTAGCAAATTTCACACCCAGACGCTTACCGGTCCAGCCCAGAATGGTTTCATAGATCTGACCCAGGTTCATCCTTGAAGGTACCCCCAATGGATTCAGTACGATATCAACCGGAGTACCATCTTCCATGAATGGCATGTCTTCAGCACGAACAATTTTCGCAACGATCCCTTTGTTACCGTGACGACCCGCCATCTTATCTCCCACTTTCAACTTACGTTTTACAGCGAGATATACTTTAGCCAGTTTCAATACACCTGCCGGTAACTCATCACCGATTGAAATGTTGAACTTCTCACGCTTGTAACGTCCCAGTTCTTCATTATAACGGATGCTGTAGTTGTGCAACAATGTATTGATCAAGTCATCTGTTTTTGCATCACCGGTCCAACCCAGCGGATTCACATTCTGATAATCGATGGTGCTTAGATTCTTTTGATTGAACTTAGCGCCTTTACCGATCAGCATTTCACCAAAGTTGTTGCTAACACCTGCAGAAGCTTTGTCTTTCAACAAGGTCTGCAACTTATCCAACAACAATTCTTTGATCGACTCTGTATTTTGCTGGTGTACTTTTTCTACTTTCTCCAACAATGCTTTTTCACGGATCTTACCATTCTTATCTTTCTTCGCACGCTGGAATAGTTTTTTATCGATCACCACACCTTCAGTTCCGTTCGGAGCTTTCAGAGAAGCATCTTTTGCATCACCGGCTTTATCACCGAAGATGGCACGCAATAGTTTCTCTTCAGGAGTAGGATCAGATTCACCTTTTGGAGTGATCTTACCGATCAGGATATCACCTTCTTTGATGGTGGCGCCGATACGGATAATACCATTCTCATCCAGATCCTTTGTTGCATCTTCTGATACGTTCGGGATATCCGGAGTCAATTCTTCTTCACCCAATTTGGTGTCACGAACTTCCAGTTCATATTCATCAATGTGAATAGAAGTGAACAGGTCTTCGCGAACTACTTTCTCACTAATTACGATCGCATCCTCGAAGTTGTAACCCTTCCATGGCATGAATGCCACTTGCAGGTTACGACCCAATGCCAATTCACCATCTTTGGTTGCATAACCTTCAGTTAAGAAGTCGCCCTTCTTCACTTTCTGTCCTTTCTTCACAGCCGGACGCAGGTTGATACAAGTGGCTTGGTTGGTTTTGATGAACTTAGTGAGTTTATATACTTGCAGATCATCATTAAAGCTGATCAATCTGTCAATATCATTTCTGTCGTAACGAACATGGATCTCATTCGCATCTACGAATTCAACCACACCATTACCATCTGCGTGTATCTGAATACGTGCATCACGTGCAGCCTTACCTTCCAAACCGGTACCTACAACAGGTACTTCCGGACGGATCAATGGTACTGCCTGACGTTGCATGTTGGATCCCATCAACGCACGGTTGGCATCATCATGTTCCAGGAATGGAATCAAAGAAGCACTCAGACCTACGATCTGATTCGGTGCTACGTCCATGTATTCCACTTCTTCTTTATCTAAAATCGGGAAGTCACCTGTTTGACGTGATACTACTTTCTCTTCAGCGAATTCACCTTTCTCTGTCAATGGTGAATTACTCTGTGCGATCTTAGCGGTATCTTCTTCTTCTGCACTCAAGAACGTGAGTTCTTTCATGTTCACTTTACCACTCACTACTTTACGATAAGGCGTTTCAATAAAGCCCATATCGTTGATAGTAGCATGTACGCAAAGTGTAGAGATCAAACCGATGTTCGGTCCTTCCGGTGTTTCAATGGTACACAAACGACCATAGTGTGAATAGTGTACGTCACGCACCTCAAAACCGGCACGCTCACGACTCAAACCACCGGGTCCGAGTGCGGAGATACGACGCTTGTGCGTGATCTCACTCAGTGGGTTGGTTTGATCGAGGAACTGAGACAACTGAGAAGTTCCGAAGAATGAGTTGATCACAGAAGACAATGTTCTTGCATTGATCAAATCTACCGGGGTAAATACCTCATTGTCACGAACGTTCATACGCTCACGGATGGTACGGGCCATACGAGCCAGACCTACACCGAACTGCGCATACAACTGCTCTCCTACGGTACGAACACGACGGTTGCTCAGGTGATCGATATCATCGATCTCAGCCTTCGCATTGGTCAGACGAACCAGGTATTTGATGATCTCAATGATATCCTGCTTGGTCAATACTTTCTTGGTCAGCGGATAATCCAAATTCAGTTTACGGTTGATCTTATAACGACCTACTTCACCTAAATCATAACGCTTATCAGAGAAGAATAATTTATCGATGATACCACGAGCCGTTTCATTATCCGGAGCATCCGCACCACGCAATTGGCGATAGATATGCTGAACCGCTTCCAGTTCACTGTTCGAAGTATCTTTATTCAAGGTGTTGTAGATGATCGCATAATCACCACCCACATCTTCTTTCTGAATGAATACACTCTTGATCTCCATTTCGATGATGGTAGCAATCGCTTCCTCATCCAAAACGGTATCACGCTCCATCACGATCTCGTTACGCTCGATGCTTACTACCTCACCGGTATCTTCATCTACGAAATCTTCTACCCATGTTCTCAATACACGAGCAGCGAGTTTTTTACCAACGTGATTGGCAAGTGTTTTCTTATCGGCTTTCACTTCATCGGCCATACCGAAGAGTTCCAGAATGTCCTTATCAGTTTCGAAACCGATAGAACGTAACAAAGTTGTTACCGGGAACTTTTTCTTACGATCGATGTAAGCATACATTACATTGTTGATATCGGTAGCAAATTCCATCCACGCTCCTTTGAAAGGAATCACACGGGCAGAATAAATTTTGGTACCGTTCGGGTGCACGGATTGTCCAAAGAACACACCCGGAGAACGATGCAACTGAGATACCACTACACGCTCAGCTCCGTTGATCACAAATGTACCACGGGGAGTCATGTAAGGAATATTACCCAGGAACACATCCTGAACGATGGTTTGGAAATCTACGTGCTCTTCATCATTACAACTTAAGCGCAGTTTTGCTTTTAAAGGCACTGCATACGTAAGACCACGCTCCATACACTCATCAAGTGTGTAACGTGGTGGATCAATAAAATAATCCAGGAATTCCAGCACGAAGATGTTACGCGTATCCGTGATCGGAAAATTTTCCTTGAACACGCGGAAGAGACCTTCATTGTTACGCTTATCAGGCGTAGTCTCTAACTGAAAAAATTCTCTGAATGATTCTAACTGGATGTCGAGCAGGTCAGGAGCATCAGCCAAATGTTTAGTTTTACCGAAGCCGACCCTGTTGTTCAATGTAGTTGTAGACATATGTATGTAAAACCGGTTTTGATACGATAAAAATTTGGGGAGAATGGTGAGATTCTCTTAACGTACAATCGGCTCATTCATCATTCAAACGTCAATGATAAAAATGTCCACCCGCTAATTGGCCCAAAAATAAGGATGGCAAAGGTAGGAAACCGGAAGGCAATCGCAAAAACAAATTTAGGGGTGCTAGGTGCAAGGTACTGGGTACTAGGTTATTTTAGCCCATATTTGGAGACTATGCTTTATCCTGACTGATTATCAATATCTTATAAATGCATCATTATAAAGACTCCAAAATATAACTTATATAACCAATCACCTAGCACCCAGTACCTAGTACCCAAACTCTACCAAATTCGAGCACGTTGATCTGCCGGGCGGTAAAGTTTATGCTTCTCGGTAACCCCAAAAGCCTGATAGAACGGCTCAAAATTGGCCAATGGTCCGTTTACCCTGAATTCTTCGGGGCTGTGCGGATCGGTTGTAATTCGGGTACGCATGCTCTCCGGTCTGTCAACCAAACGCCATACTTGAGCATAACCCAGAAAAAAACGTTGATCAGGTGTAAAGCCGTCAATCTTTTCAGTACCCTTTCCTTGTTGGGTTAATTTGAAGGCATCATAAGCAATGGCCAATCCACCAATATCTGCTAGGTTCTCTCCTAGTGTAAGCGCCCCATTCACATGCAAACTATCCAGAACCGTATAAGCATTGTACTGCTCAACTACCCCTTTTGCTTTGGCTGTGAATTTTTCAGCATCGGTTTTGGTCCACCAGTCGGTAAGATTTCCCACCGCATCATATTGTCTACCCTGATCATCAAAACCATGGGTCATTTCATGACCAATCACCATTCCAATGGCTCCATAGTTGATCGCATCATCTGCTTTCAGTTCAAAGAATGGGAACTGTAGAATGCCTGCCGGGAATACGATCTCATTAAAAGTTGGATTGTAATATGCATTGACTGTTGGTGCTGTCATTTGCCATTCGGTTTTATCAACCGGCTTACCAATTTTAGCAATGCTTTCTTTGTAATCATGTTTGGCGATGCTACGCATGTTGCCATAAAAATCGGTTCGGGTGATGGTAACATCATCATACGACTTCCATTGATCCGGATAGCCGATCTTTTTCATGATGGCAGTCAATTTTTCTTTTGCTTTTTGCTTAGTAGTATCACTCATCCAATCTAACTGAGCAATACGTTTATCAAATGCGATCTGTAAATTATTCACCAACTCATCCATTCTCTTTTTAGCTTCTGCAGGAAAATATTTTTGAACAAAGATTTGCCCGAGCAGATCTTTCAATCCATCATCTGTTCTGCTTACCATTTTCTTCCAGCGGTCTTCCTGTGTTTTAGCACCGGAGAATAATTTATTGAAAGAAAAACGTTCATCTACAAACGCTTTACTGAGTAATGATGCATTGGAAGAGATATAATCGAACTTCACTTTGCTCTTCCACACTTCGATTGACTGAGAAGCTAGTAGTGCACTTAATGTTTTATAATAAGCGGGTTGTGCTACATTGACACTATCGGTCTGAATACCCATTTGTTGCAATGAGTTGGACCAATTAATATTCGGAGATATTTTTTGCAAATCCACCACCGACATTTTATGATAGTTCCTGATCGGATCACGCAATTCCACCGGCGCCAAGTGTGATGCCGCAATAGCAGTTTCCAATTTCAGTACAGCAGTTGCTTGTTGAGTAGCCATCGTTTTATCGACACCTGTGAGCACAAAAAGATTTGTGATATGCGCAATCAGTTTCTCACGTTTTTCCACAGTGGCCGCATCGGTTTTGGTATAGTAATCTTTTTCAGGAAGGGTTAATCCGGTTTGATATAAACTCAAAATATTCTTCGCACTGTTTCTCTCATCCGCGCCCACATAAATACCAATCAACGCACCATCTCCTTCTGTGTAACTAGTCGCCAACAAACTGATGAGTTCTTTGTAATCTTTTACTGCATCAATTTTTGCCAACATGGGTTTGAGTGGATCATATCCTGCTTTTTCAATGGCAGCAGTATCCATACCACTCGCGTAAAAGTCGCCCACTTTTTGTTCATTACTTCCGAATTTGTGGTCTGTTTTAGCAGATAGCTCATCCAGGATGGTTCTCATTTTTTTGAGGTTCTCATCATAGAGGGTATAAAAACTCCCCCATCCACTTTGATCATCGGGGATGACGCTGTTTTTGATCCAGGTGCCATTGGCGTACATAAAGAAGTTATCACCGGGATGAACGCTGGTATCCATACCGGCTGTATCAAAATAAGCAGATGAATCAGTGTTGTTTTTACAAGAAGCAAAAGCCAAGCTCGCTCCTATTAGTAAAGTGGCAAGTTGTTTCATGGTGAAGTTTTAGGAACCATAAATATGGGGAATTATTGGAGAGGGGCAAAACCGTTGGTGTATTAGAAAAGTTCTTTCCAGAAGAGTCACCATGGTGAGAAACTCTTCGGAAGAACGAGCTTCTGAAAAGTTCCGAAACTTTCCAAAAGTTGTACTACCCCTCCTAATATAGATTTTTCGGGCTTTAGTCGTGTTTAGGCATTACCTACGCTGGGTCTCTTTTTAATCCTGTACTGATGAT